>JAYVBW010000285.1:0-12930 GCA_043750255.1 Pirellula sp. | reverse complement strand
AGTGTTTTATTTGCGGACTTCGCCATTGCCCAAGCCAGATTAACAGCCGTCGTCGTCTTGCCGACGCCACCTTTCTGGTTTGCAATGCAAAAAACGCGGGCCATATTGAAATCCATTCATCCGGAGAATGTTAATTTGGGGGATTCGAGCTCGACAATACGAAAATATCGATCGTTGCGCAAATAGCAGTTCCACGAAACACTGGGTTTTACAACGAAAAAATCGCTTGAGCTACTTCTGAGCCCGCGACGCTATCTAAATGGTATCTAAATGGCATGCACATTCAATGCTCCAGTCCCGCTGCCCCAGCGGAGCGAACGGTTCCCACGCTAGAGACGGTCGATAAACGACACGACTGGGCCCATGCTACTGGCTCTATTCCTACCAAGTCATTTTCGAGGAGTCGAGTTTTTGGTATATTGATCGGCCTACTTTGCGTTCCCCACCTCCCCCACAACAAAAAATGCCATGATGGTTGTTCCACTTCAAACTGCTCGACGGTTGAGTCCATTCTGGACTCGCGCTAACGTCATCCTCGCTTCTTTGTGCCTTACCGGTGGAGTGCTCTTGGCAGACGATGCCAAGGAGCCAAGTTCTACGGGGAACAAGGGAAAACCAACAGATTGGTACCATTGGCGAGGGCCAATGCAGAATGGTCACTCACTAGAAAAAGGACTTCCTGATTCATTCGACGTAGATGGCGAGAACCTCCTTTGGCGAAAAGAAGCGTTCGCAACCCGTGCAACCCCTATCGTGATGAACGGACGTCTCTACACCATTTGTCGTTCCGAACCAGAGACGACCAAGGAGGCGGAAAAAACCGTTTGCGTTAACGCCGAAACAGGTGAACTTATATGGGAGAGCATCCACAACATCTTTTTGTCCGACGCTCCCTCTGAGCGAATTGGATGGGCGAGCTTAGCGGCTGACCCAGAAACCGACAAGGTTTACATGCTGGGACTTGGCTGCATGCTGCAGTGTATGGAAGGCAAGTCAGGCAAGATTTTGTGGGAAAAGTCGATGCTCGAGGAATACGGGATGCTGTCTACCTACGGTGGGCGTACCAATTTCCCAACCGTTTTCGAAGACATGCTTATTGTCTCCGGAGTGATGACAGGCTGGGACCAAACTGCGATTCCTGCTCACCGGATTATGGCCATGGACAAATCGACCGGTGCGCCGATTTGGTTGATGAGCACGCGATTGCGTCCTGAGGATACCACGTACAGTACACCTATATTCACGGTTCTGAACGGCCAAGCCGCAATGGTCCTCGGTGCTGCCGATGGAGCTGTTTACGCTTTGCAGCCTCGGACCGGGAAAGTCATTTGGAAATACCAAGCGTCGCCCCGTGGTATCAACGTTACACCGCTTGTTGACAATGGAATTGTCTACTGCGGTCACGGGGAACAAAATGAATCCGACCGGACAATATTGGGTGCTATTTTTGCGTTCGACGGAAACACAACCGGTGACATTACCGAGGATAAGTTGCTTTGGAAAGTTCCAGGGAAGACTATATCGAGAAGCTCACCCGTCAAGATTGGCGAACGTGTTTACTTCGTCGACGATAGTGGAACGATGGTTGGCGTCAACGCAAAGACCGGAGCAATCGAGGCGGAAAAGAAGCTTGGTCGAATCATGTTCGGTTCGCCGGTTGTTTCCGAAGGAAAAATCTATATTGGCGAGAACACTGGCAAAATATATTCGTTGAAACCCACGGAAAGCGGATTTGATGTACTGGGCCAGACCCGTCTCAACGACGGCAGCGAAGTTTTCGGCTCGTTTGCAGTTGCTAACGGTCGACTTTATCTTCCCACCAACAAAGCACTTTTTTGCATCGGCAAGAAAGAGGCTAAGGTCGATGCTGACCCGTTGCCAAAACATGTTTCTGAAACGTTTTCGGCTGATAAAACGATTGCGCACATCCAAATCTGCCCAGTTGAAATGTTGCTTTCACCAGGGCAAAAAGCAAAACTGCAAGTGCGAGCGTATAACGCGGCCGGACAATACCTGCGACTACTGCCTGACGCTGCTATCGCGATTGAAGGCGGCGGGGCGGTAAGCGACGATCTTGTCTACACGGCTCCAACCGAGACCGCTGGCACCGGCGTCCTACTGACTGCATCTTCCGGCGATTTGAAAAGTATCGCCCGAGCGAGGGTCATCGCAAATCTTCCTTGGAAATACGATTTCGAAGACAAGAAAGTCCCATTGTTTTGGATTGGCGCAGCTTATCGACATCAGCCATTCGAATTGCCAACCGGTGGTAATGGCCTAGTAAAGATTAGCACCATTCCTAAAGGTACTCGAAGCCAGGCATTCCTCGGAAAGCCCGGGATACACGATTACACTGTCCAAGCGGAAGTCTACGGCACCGATAAAAAGAACAAGGTGCCAACAACGAAACTTCCGGATATGGGCGTCGTGAACCAACGTTACACGCTATCGCTGGAAGGTTCACAAAAGCTTCAAATACGCTCTTGGGTTTCACTTCAGGAACAGCGATTTGCTAAAACAATTCCGTTCGAATGGCAAGCAAACACTTGGTCCACTATGAAGTTTAGTAGCGAAAACAAAGATGGGAAAGCGATTCTGCGCGGTAAGGTTTGGAAGACAGGCGAAGCGGAGCCAGAAACATGGACGATCGAAGGGGAGGACTTGCTGCCGAACACGATTGGAAGTCCAGGGCTTTTCGGCAACTCGACCGACGCTGAATTCTATGTCGACAATGTTTCGGTAACAGCGAATAGCAAATAGCAGATTGTGGCACTAAATGCTAGCTACATCCTGATTTGTAGCAGCTCCGGCACAATCTCTTTTGTCTCGACCGTACCGAACATCGTAAAAGCAAAGACATCGTCGATATGCACCGGCAAGATTTGTCCCGCTTGCCGAATATTTCCATCCCAAACGACGATGCGATCGCAATGTGTTCGGCCGGTCATCTGCCGTAGTTCGCCCGTTTGTCCTTTTCGCACAGACCACTTGCTCGGCCCCTCAACCAGGATCTGGACGGATCGACCGAGGAACTTCATGTTGTCTTCGAGGCAAATCTGGTTCTGGACTGCTAACAGCTCCAAGTTCCTTCGGTGTTTGACTTCAATCGGTATATCGTCTTCATAAATCTCCGCACCTTTTGTACCGGGACGAACACTGTACTGGAATATGAAACTGTTTTTGAAACGACAGCGGCGCACCAAGTCAACCGTCATCTGAAACTCTTCCTCCGTTTCACCGCAAAAACCAACGATAAAGTCGCTTGAAACGGCAGCGTTCGGAATGATCTCACTGATCCGGTCCATCATCGCGTAGTATTCAGCGGTCGTATAACCTCGCTTCATCCTTTTGAGTATATTGTCGCTGCCGCTTTGTGCAGGCACGTGCAAGTACGGAGAGCATTTCGGCAAGTCGCGGACTGTCTCCAATAATTCGCGAGTCATATCCTTGGGATAATTGGTAACGAACTTGATGCGCTCGATGCCGTCAATGGTATGAAGCGATTGCAACAGGTCAGCGAGTCGCGTCGTTTTGTCTCCTTGAACATGTCGGTATGAATTAACCGTTTGACCGAGCAGAACTATCTCTTTACAACCTTGATCCGCCAGCACTTGCGCTTCGGCAATAATTTGGTCGGGCGCTCGACCTTGTTCTGGCCCGCGCGTCATCGGGACAATGCAGTAAGTGCAAAATTTGTCGCAGCCGATTTGGATGCGCAGATACGCTTGAAAAGGTGTCGGGCGCATTTCTGGATCGCGCAACGGATCGAAGGTCTCGTGCGAACGCTTAATATCCTCGACGTTGCCATCACGTCGAGAGAGGCTTACTGCAAGCTGATGTTTCTCTCCCGCTTGTGCATTGGCTATCATTTCAGGAATTCGATGCAATTGGCCCGGGCCCACAACCAGATCCACAAATGGAACCCGATCGAAAATTGCCTTTTGGTCCTTTTGAGCCATGCAGCCCATGACGCAGATGATCTTCTCTGGATTGGCAAGCTTGAGTTGCTTAAGGTGAAAAAGGTTGTTGTAAGCCTTTTCTTCGGCATGCTCTCGAACGGAGCAAGTATTGAATAGCAATGCGTCCGCTTCAACAGGATTTTTTGTCAATGCGTAACCAGACTTACGCAGGGCTGCCACGACCATCTCGCTATCAAGAACGTTCATTTGACAGCCGACAGTCTCGATGTAAAGATGTTTCGTTACTGCGGGCAGCGGGTTGACAACAATAGTTTCCGACATCAATAACACTCGAATCGTAACAGTAATAAACAGTGCACGACGCGAAAGCTAGTGTTGATGCGTCGGACCCGCACCAATATACCTTTCGTGAAACCACATAGAAGTGGAAAAATTTGCGTTGCATCAACGTAAAACATGCTGCAAGAGTGTAATTGCAGTACTCGACTAGCGAGCAATGAGATTCTCGAATGGGTTGGCTGGATGCATGCTTAGGTTTTGTCAACAAGCAGGTGTCGCCTACACTCATGGTATTTTCACAAGAATTTGCATTGGAAACTCTTAATGTTTGCCGAATCGACCGCCAGTGGGTGGCTACAATAGCGATCTTCGGAAATCACGGCATCGGGTGGTGCATCGATGCATAATCGGTATTCGCAACTACTGAAAAGGACGTCCTGCCAGTGCAAATTGGCAGGTTTCGAATCGAACGAATCTTAGGCAAAAGTGGCTTTGGGATTATGTACCTTTGTCACGATGAGCAGCTACAACGCAAAGTCGCCATAAAAGTACCCAAACCCCAGTTCGTCCAAGCACATTTGTGCCCTCCATCTTTTGAATCATGCGAGCGATTGAGAAATACTATGCTTGAAAACTTTACCGACGTTGAGAACCGCACCTTGACACCTTTTTCTGTGAACACGATGCAGTTCTTTGGAGTGTCAAGCGTGAAAGTCCGTTCAATCACCAAACAAGGGTCGAGTCAACCGCCCGTCGGCTTGACCTGGAATCAACTCTTCGCCCGGGTGGACGGCCACGAGTCAATCAATCAACCAACAATGACTCCTGACACCTTTTCAATGACTCACCTTTTCAATGACCGAATCCATCGCTACCGAGCGTGAGCATCGCAGGGCCAGTACTCGTTTCGCCGGAAGAGACGTTTCGACTTCGGTTACGGTGGCTGACCGGCGATTTCAGAATCAATCTAGGAACTATGTTAGCTACTAAGCTCGCGCTCCCACGAGCAAGCTCTTGGGGGGCGTTGACTACCGCCGTTTACGCTTCTTTACTTGGTACACGCCTTGAGGCGTCGTGTCATACGATTCGGTGCAGGTGCATGTTTACCGTCTTAAAGAGACCTGACCCGTTTTTCTTCTCATGTTCGAGTCGTTTACGAACTATATCTGACGCTGGGATCGCTAACCACGGTTCCACAGGAAATAGCATCGCGAGGTTGGCTTAACAAATCGTCGATCACCAAAAGCGGAGTCAAGCGTTGCGGATCTCCGTTTGATAAGGCTTCACTGCATACACTACTCACCAATCCGATTTACGCCGGTAAGATCAAAAATAAGGAATTGGTATTCGACGGAGAACACGAAGCCATCGTTGAACAAAGCACCTTCGAGGCTGTACAGAAGCTTCTCAAGTCGCACAGTCGTGGCAAGGGGAATGGGGTTAATAATAAGTATGGAGCACTGCTCAAAGGCCTGCTCTACTGTGGCGCCTGCAACAAAGCCATGGTCCACACGATGTCAAGTCGGGGAAGTAAGCGATACCGCTATTACACTTGCCTCAAAGCCATCAAATGTGGCTGGGATTCTTGTCCGTCGAAAGCGCTTCCGGCAGCGGAATTGGAAGCCGCAGTTGTCGACCAGATTCGATGCATTTCCACAGACGATGGTCTAATGCAGGAAGTACTACGGCAATCCCGCAAGAAGGTTGGAACTGGAATTAAAGAATTGCAGCAACAACAGAAGCAATACGAAAAACAACTTGCTCGTGACCATGCCGAGATCAAACGTATTGCAGCCATGCCGAAACCCAATGATCCAACGCTTGCTCGCCTTGCGGAACTGAACGAACGAATAGCGACATCGGAATTGGAACTCCATCAGCTGCTCATTCGCATAAGCCAGTTAGCGTCATCGGAACTTGCAGACGCAGAAATAAAAGCGGCATTCGGTGATTTCGACACCCTGTGGAAATCCGTGTCGCAGAGCGAGCAAGGCAAGCTAATGGAAGTGCTAGTTGAGCGGGTGGAGTACGATCCACACGATGTTGCGATTTCTGTTTCTTTCCATCGATCTGGTATTAAGACACTAGCGGCTAAAGCTGATGAGGTGCTCGTATGATCAAGGTAAAACGCAAAGTCGCATTCCAAGGCGAAGCTCACAAGCGTCGCGATGCCGCCAGAGATGCGAGGGAAAAGGCAGCTCAGTCTGGTCGGATTCCCAGGATCGCAAAACTGCTCGTCAACCCGCCGTTCGACTTTTTGCACCATACGCACATCGCAAATTATTTCTCTTCGCTGCCTAACTCTTTCGGTTGCTCCTTCCCATTCACCAACGATTCGGCTTCGTGGAACAGGATCTCGGCGATCAGCAGGTCGTGGTCGCCTTTCCTGCTGGGATCTCCCTTGAGGCGAGCGATCAGCTGGGAGGCTTCCTCGAGTGCAGCTTTCGCTTCGCCCGCTTTGCCAAGTTGATGCTGGGCCATGGTGAGGACGGCGAGGTTCATGGCGTGGGCCACGTCGATGGGCTTGTACTCTTCAGATTTCGCCGTGTACTTCACGGCCGACTCGGTGTCTCCACGGCGGTAGGCCAGCAGAGCGCGGCTGCCCCAGGCCCATGCAGGTAACCATTCTGGGACGGTTCCGTCGTCCAGCGATTTGGCGAGCAGGTCCCCGGGAAGTTTCGCAAGGTCGATTGCGTCGGCTCGCAATAGACAAGCCTTGACGACCCGGTCGGCGGTTTCGGGGAGTTTCGATTCCGCAAAGTGCTGCACTATGCGACTGCAGAAATCGGAATAAATACTACCATCGTCTGTCAATGCCAGCACCGGCGCAATTCGGAGCCACACGAGCGTGTCTTCCGGATTTTGCTCGATGAGCTTTAGCCCAAATTCGGCCGCCTCGCTCCAACGCTCGGCCTGTCGCAGGCGATCGAACTGCGTCTGTGCGAGTTCAGGTCTCAGTTCGATCGCTCGCCGCCAGTCGGCTCTCGCCAGATCCATTTGTTTTGAAGCGATGTAAGCCTCACCCCGTTTGATGAACAGCGACGCATCAGTGGACTTGTCGCCGATCAGCTTGCTGTAAGCAGCAATCAAACGATCCCAGTCCTTCATTGTGACATAAAGTTCAGCGATGCTGGTCTCCACGGATGGGACTGCTTCGATCAGTTTGTCGAGCGAAGGTTGGTCGTTCATCAAAAGATAGGCAGCCGCCAATCTCGCCAAGGGATCCGAAAGCCTCATCGCGGCAAGGCGTTTCTCTTCGCGGTCGAAGACGTCGGGGTCATCGCTGACGGACAGGCGGAATCTTCCGAGAACATGTTTCGGATAGACGCTCTTAAAATGCAGAACGATTACAAGCGGTGCGTGCTCATCGAGGGTCAGCGGATTCTTCAATTGGAAGAATGCACTGTGGGATTGTCCGACCCTCGGATAGACCGCCCAGCCTGTTAACGGATCCTGATCAATGGCATTCTCGGCTGGATAAAAAGCTTCAGCAGTCCGCTGTTCATACGTCGCAATCGCCTGCGCGAATTGCACGGCTTGAGCCGAACTGGAGACTTGCACGTCAGTGAGGACAAAATTCGGAGCCCGGCCGGGGCCCGAACTCGGCAACGATGGGTCGGGAATCGCCTCAAGACGGAGGCTTGTGATATTGGGCATTCCCGCGACGGCGGTAATGGTGTAGACGTCGTCAGCAGGACTCAGACCGGAGACAAGGATGGAGTTATCCGTGAGCCGAGTCAACGTCGCGCCGCTTTCAGATTTCATTTCGGCGGGTTCCAAGACTGACCAGTGGCTTGATTCGCTCAGCAGCAGGTCGGCGAGCGAATGCGCAGCGAGCGAGTTCGGTTTCAGCTCGATCGATTTCTCCAGATCGACGCGAGCCGCTGCGGTTTGCCGTTGCTTCAGCAGGAGGGTGCCGCGCGCGGCGTAGACGTCGCTGTCAAGGGAGCCGCTGTCGATTGCCTGGCTCAGATACGGCAACGCTTCCTCGTCGCGGCCAAGTCCGGCGAGAATGCGACCATGCAGGGCCGACGACTCTGGTGAAGTGACATTTTGCGTGACCAACGATTGAAGGTCTCTTAACGCGTCCTCAACCAAACCGACATTGGTGAGTAACCTGGCTCGCTCGAGCAGCTCTGCACTCCTGCCCGGTTCCTTCGCGAGCAGCTCGTCCAGCTCCGCGATTCGCGGGCCGATCAGCTTCCGCGCCGCCTCGCGCCAGACGGTTCGATTGACGGTCCAGATGTCCCACGCAACTTGGGCCGGAATAGCGCTGTGAGGGTCTTTCGCGGACTCCTGTTGCAACCAGCTCTGAGCTCGATTCAGAAATCCTGCAGCGCGTGTGGTCTCGCCCTGATCGTACAGCAGCATGGCTGCCAGCGCATGAAACTCGCGATCCTTCTGGGGGGCGTCGAGTAAAGGCTGGGCCTTTTCGACGTCACCCAACCGGTAGTGAATGGCTGCTGTGTACGGCGTCGTCCAGTCACCACCGGCTTTCGTGGCCGCATCCAATAGTCGCTGTTGGTTCTCCTTGGTTACCAGTCCGGGAATCGAAGTGTGCAGACGGACAAGCTCGCCGGACCAATAGGCATCCAGGTCCTGTTTGCCACTTACTGTCCTGAAGAACCGGTTGGCCACCATGCGGGCCACTGCCAAATTATCGGCCAGCAGCGCCGAGCAGTAGGCCTCACGCATACCGCCCCAATCTCCTGGCGAGAGCATCATTTCTTGCAATCGGGCATCTGCCCCTGCCTGAAATTGTCCCATCCGCAACAAGCACTCAGCCCGCGAGCGTTCGGCCGCACGACGCCGGCCGTCGTCGGTCTCCAGTTCGATGACTCGGGAGTAGTCCGAATCGGCAGACAGCCAGTTGGCGAGTTTCATGAACGCTCCGGCCCGCTGGTTCAACAGATCGATTTCGTTTGGATATTCAGCCAGAATGTCGCACAACACTTCTACGGCCGACTGGAATCTCCCCTCTGCGATTTGCTGCCCAGCCTTGTATTTCTGCTGACCGAGACGCAGTGCCTTGTCCTCCGGGAACCGCTCCCGCAACGTTTCGAAGATGTCCTTGAAGGCCGCAGCGACCTGAGCTGTGGCTGCTTTGGCCTGGTCCGTACCTGCCAATTCGATCGAGCGTGCGAACATATCGAGCGCCCGGTCGGACTCGCCAATCGCGTCATACGCGGCACCCAATCGGATCCAGGGTGAAGTAACTTTCGCTGCGGCAGCATAGAGCTTTAGCGATTCTGATGCGTTGGTGTACGTGCAAACCGACAGTCGAAAACGACCGAGCAGCGCCGTCTCATTGTTAGAAGGTACGTTTTGGAACGCGAGCAACACCCTCCAAGAGTTTTGGCCATTCGTTGGTTGAGGTTCGATTAGCTTGAACATTGCGGACTGAGTCTGCCCGGTTTGTCCTGCAATACTCCACCCCAATTCATCGGGCGACAGTGAATCAACTGCCGGTCGCTCTTCGAAGCTCGCATAAGCAGCTTGAAGCGGAACAGAAACCGCAGACAGAAGCTGCCCTTCGTTGCCAGCAAGAACTTTGAATTCACTCAACACAAAATTCCCGCTCGAGTGCGTTCCGGGACCTCCGCTGGGCAGACGTTCATCTCGAATCGCTTCGAGTTGGATTGCCTTCACGCCGGCGGGGATGTCCGAGACGTCGAGCGTGAATGTCTCATTGGCCTGAAGATTTCCGCTGACGAACACGGAACCGTCAGGCTGCGGTGTCAGCGTGGCTCCGGACCTGGAGCTAAATTTTAAAGGCTTGAGCACGGTCCAATCGGCTTTCATTTCCAATAAGAGGTCAGCAAGGTCCTTCGCGAGTTGTGAGTTTGCCGGTTCCTTAACCAATAGTTTCTCATACAAGGTCCTGGCTGTCGCGGCCGCGGTGCGAGCTGTCTCTGGTTTGCCGTTGGCTTGATGAAATCGGGCCAGCGCATCGTGGAAAGCAGCGTCGGCAGATCGCAACTCTCGCAGCTTGTCGAGTAAGCCTTCGTGCATGGTTGCCGCCTGAAGAATCTTCGACCGTGCGTCGCGCTGCGTAGCTAGATTCAGGGCAAGATCAAACGCAGTGGCGGCTTCATCAAGCCGGCCACTCCGACCATAAGTATTGCCCAATGCCAACTCCAGGTCGAGCAGGCCAATGGCTTGGAGTTCCTGGTGAAATCGGGCCGATGCGATGACATCTCTGCCAGTCGTCGCCGATAGCCGGAAGCGACCAAGTCCGTGCTTACCCCACTCTGAAATTCCTGAGTCGAGCGTGACGGTCAGGACGCCGCCATCTGCTAGGGTTGGTGATTGCAAGGCAAAGATTGCACTGTGGGCTTCCACCATTTTGGGAACCGTATCCCATCGTGTCCCTGGATTGCCGTCGATCATATTGGTGGCGATTCCCATGTCGGAAATGACGGAAGAGAAGACAATCGGCGTCGGCTGACCATTCTCACTGTTTGAGGCGATGGTTGTAGAGAATTCCGCCACATGGAAGTTGCCGTTGTGAAAACGGCCAGCACCACCCCCAGGCAACCTCGAATCGGGAATCGTCTCAAGGCGCAGGGCTGTGATCCTGTCTCCGGAAAGGGGAATGGAGATCGAATAGGTGGCACGGTCCGGATTGTTTCCGCTGACGAAGATCGAACCATCCGCCTCCAGTGCCATGTCGGCCCCACCCTCCGAGGTCATCTGGGTCGGCTGAAGCACTGTCCATCTGGGTTCCGGATGGTTTTCCACCAGCCGCGAAAAGATTTCTCTCGCCTGAGCCAACTCCGTTAGCGCTTCGTCCTGGCGATTCTCGGACAGTGCTTTCTGCCCGCCCTCGGCGAGACTTTTGGCCATCGCCAGTTGCAGCGGTGTATTCTGCGGGCGCTGTTCTGCTAGAAGCGACAACTCCGTTGGAAAGTCCGTCACTGTTTCGATGATTGTCTGACGTTCTTCGTCCTTCTCGAATCGGTCCAGGGCACGCGCAAACGCAATCACCGAGTCGTTCACGTTTCCCTGATGGGCATACGCTTTTCCGATCGCGACATCGAGTGTCGCAAGTTCCGATTGTGGAATCAGCAGGCGTAGCTGCGCGGCGGTGAAGGCATCCTGATCGCCTGTGGCTGATAGTCGGAAGCGACCGAGGTTGTGATTTTTGACGTCTCGCGAACAAAAGAGCTTGAACTCGAGCAGCCCGTTTGCCGGACTCACAGGATCCGTGACGATGACAGCGATATTGGATTGACCGATACGTTGAGAAACACTCCAACCCGACTTGCGATCCACTCTTCCGTCGATCATGCTGCGGATCCGGTTACTTTCGTCATACGTGACCGCAATGTCCGTGAGTGGGAGTGTCACGTCGCCGCTGAAAACGCGCAGCTCGTTTAAATGGAAGTTACCGTCCCATTTACTGTTATTGGCGAAGCGTCCCGGCCCGTTTTTGGGGAGCGAAGGATCGGGTAATGCCTCCAAACGGAATGCGGTGATTCGCCTCAAATCGGATTCAGCCTTCAGTGTGTAGGTGTCCTCGTCCGGGTTCTTGCCACTTGCCAGAACCGAGCCATCGTCCTTCAACGTCAGCGTGGCCCCCCCTTCGGAACTCATTTCTGTCGGTTGGAGCACAGTCCACCTGGGCTCTGGATGTTGCTCGAACAAGCGTTCAAAGAGCTCCCTCGCTTTTTGCAACTCTAACAGAGCCGCATTCGGTTCTTTGGCTGCCAGTTCCTTTTGTCCCATTGCTTCGTGACGGCGTGCTAGCGCGATTTGAAACTGGCGATCTCTGGGCCGTTGTTGAATCAACTCCGCAAGTGCCTTGGGGTAGTTTGACAATTCTTTCAAGACCGCTTCGCGTGCTGCGTCGGTCCGCGCTCGATCCAGGATCCGTCGAAATTGCTCGACGGAAGCCGCCAGCTTGCCGACCAACTCATAAGCCGCAGCCAGGCGTGTTGGCGGATCAGCAATCTTCGTGGCCTGGGCGAGTCTGCTCTGTTGAGCGAGTTTGGCCAACGTCTGTGCGTCCAATGCCAGCGAGCCCGTCGACTGCGTGTTGAGGGCATTTGGAATCTCCACCCAACCGGTGTCGTTGGCTCGTTCGGCGGTAGTCTCGCGTAGCACTTCGGCTGTAGCAGAAACTCGAATCCGCGCCGGCGGAACTGAATCCTTGTCCAGGCCGAAATTCAATTGTCGCACGCGCGACTCACGAGCATCGGTGGCTGCCAATTGAGACCAGTTGACACTCCGACGAATCTCGGTGGAGGGTGCGGGCGCTTGATCGATGACCCGCTCGTAGACCAGCTCACGATTCGCGTCCAGGATCTGGACACGAAAATGGTTCATGCGTGGGTAGAGACCGACATCGGATCGATTCCAAACGACCATTCGATCAAATGCCTGCTCGCTGCCAAGATCGACTTCCCACCAGGGGCTTTCCGCGTCCCAGGTATGGGCATACGAGTGGGTAATATCATTTCCGTCAGTATTCCCATCCACCGCGCGTTGCGGCGCGTAGTCGCCTGCGCCGCTGCTCGCAGTCGCCTTCTTGTTCAGCGCAATGTTCAGGTCACTTTGAAAGATCTGCAGTTCGGAAAGGTTGATGTACCGTGTTTTCCCGTCTTTTGTGAGTCGTGGAAACTGATGGTTTTCCCCCGGCAGATCGAGTCGCGCGAACCGCCCACGAAACCCTTGCTCAGGAAGTTTTGTGGAGAGAATCTGGTATTCCGAAAAGGCAGGGACGTCCCCC
>JAYVBW010000284.1:0-1712 GCA_043750255.1 Pirellula sp. | reverse complement strand
GAGAATGCAGAAGGCTACGACGCAGGGTCGTGCAATAAGATGGCTGACAAATTAAAAGGGAAGTTGTTGCTTGTGCACGGGCTCATAGATGACAACGTGCATCCCGCTAACACTTGGCAGCTTTCGAAAGCATTGAATGATGCGGACAAGAGATTTCAAATGATGATCTATCCCGAATTCCAACACGGTGTGGGCAGCACTTACAGTTCTCTGCGCTGGGAGTACTTTCACGAGCATTTAAAGCCATGAGTGTTAGCTGCGGCCGCTAATGTATTTCGCAATAGCATTGCAATGGTCAACGGGCCAATTCCACCAGGCACCGGTGTGATAGCTCCGGCTATTTTTGAGACAGATTCAAAATCGACGTCGCCCACGATCTTGTCCCCTAGCCTATTGATGCCGACATCGATTACCACTGCGCCAGGCCGAACCATTTCGGACGTGATGAAGTTAGGTTTGCCAATTGCAACCACGAGAATGTCAGCTCGCTGCGTGATTTTCGTTAAATCTATAGATTGGCTGTGGCAGCATGTCACAGTTGAATTGGCGTTAGTGGGCCCGAGTGGTCCGGATTTTTGAAGAAACATTGACACCAGCGGCTTCCCTACAATGTCACTTCTCCCAACGACAACCACTTCTTTGCCTGCGATCTCAATTTCGCAACGTCCGAGCAACTGCATAACACCATGCGGGGTACAAGGCAAAAAACGGGGGCGGCCTTGCGAAATGAGTCCGACATTTTCAGGAGCGAACGCATCCACATCTTTAGCTGGTGATACTGCATCGAGTACCTGCCGCTCGTTGATCTGCTTTGGCAAAGGCAATTGGACCAAAATCCCGTGTATCTTTGCGTCGTTATTAAGATGCGACAGAAGCTCCAGTAGTTCGCTTGTCGACGTGGCGACTGGCAATCGAAAAAGGCGGCTTTGAATACCAGTTTTCTCACACGCGATTTCCTTGTTCCGAACATAGACTTGGCTCGCGGGGTCATCACCCACTAAAACTGCTGCCAAACAAGGCTGGATACCGCGTTGCTCCATCAAAGCAGCCACTTCGATCGCAATTTCATTTCGAATTTCCAGGGCTATCGATTTGCCATCTAAAATGCGTGCAGTCATTAGAATTGTTACTAGAAAGGTTTGATGCTATCGGGCATTGGACGCTAGCCCGGATTATTCACAGGGTATTTATTGATCAGCCGCAGGGCGCTAGCCAACGGTTATGGTCGCATTGACAACCGTGGGCTAGCGCCCTGCGGCTAATGAATAATCCGGGCTAGCCATGCGGAAAACACACTAGGTTCGTAGTATGGCTCATTAAAAGAATTTCCGACACCGCCGCGTTGTAAGTGTTCGGAGTTTCGGGATATCGGCAAAATCCTCATTTGTTATATTATTTCGTTCGGTGGTTCGTCGAGCCGCCTGGTCGACATTCGCTACCAATCAAGCTCAACCGTTAGAAAACCTTTCCTAAATGGCAGACAACGAAAATACAGTCGAAGAAAAGCTCAGTCCCGTCGAAGGGATGAAGACTGCTAGTAACTATCTCCGCGGAACCATTGGCGAGGAACTCGCCGCAGCAACAGACCATTTTGGTAAGGATGATATCCAACTTTTGAAGTTCCATGGAACTTACCAACAAGACGACCGCGAAGCCAGGGGCGCCGCAACGGAAAGCGGCAAATCAGAAAAGGCTTATAGCTTCATGGTTCG
>JAYVBW010000283.1:0-3605 GCA_043750255.1 Pirellula sp. | reverse complement strand
GGGAATAGTCCTGTTGGCTTTTTTCATCGAAAAATCGACGTTTCGAAAACACTAGGTTCAAGCTATTTTCGGCATGAAGCGGAAAGTCGGATTCGGGTTTCCTTGAAAGGGAAATCACAGGAACAACGCATTCGCGTCATGACGATTGAACGAGACAACGGCGAGCTCGTCACCGTCGAAGGATCCCTTGAAATGGGCCTCAACAAACAGTCCTTTAAAGGAAATGTCAGCCAAGATGTATTGAGACTAGCGGGCGACGAAAACGGTCAACCCTATTCCGTAAATATCGAATGGCGAAAGGACTATCGTGGACCGTTCGCTGTTGACCAGTCTATGCTTCGACGTCCTTTGCAACCAAGAGAAACGAGGAAGCTGAGGTACTTTGACCCAATCCTCAAAAAAATCATCGATGGCCGATTGGAGGCCAGCGACTACATCATGACTCCTACCTTGTTCGGTGGTTCCAAAGAGCTATTAGAAGTCCGCAATATAGGGATCTTTGGCGAAGATGGTTCGCAATCACTTTTATGGGTCGACAAAAAAGGTGAGGGATTTAAGTCTTACGTGCAAGCCAATGACATTCTTTCCTTTCGAACGGAGCCAATCGCGGCTCAAGTTATTGCATCGATCGCCGACTTAAGAGCCATCGAATTCGTTTCCATTCCGCTCAATGGCCCTGTCGATCGATTAACAAGTGCTCCTGGTGAACTTGCTTCCATTGTCTTTCGCATCAGTCACCGTTCCGAGGAACCCTACCGAATGTTCGCTGACCGAACAGGCCAGCGTATTCGCTCGATCGACCCAAAGACCGTTGAGGTTACGGTTTTCAAAAACGGGGGTGAACTCGACCCATTGTTAGATACTGATTTCGCCTCAAAAGTGGACGCAGGAACTCTTGCTTCCTCTGAGTTCGTCCCAAAAAACACTCCTCAAGTACAGAAGCTTGCAGCGGCATTAATCGCTTCCGACAAGACTCTTTCGCCAGACAGCGCGTCTAACACCGATAAAGCAAACACATGTCGACGAGAACTTCAAAAGAGAATGTCACTTAAAGATTTTGATAAACAGCTTGGATCGATTACCGATTCACTCAGGTCCAGGCAAGCAAATTGCATCGAGCAAGCATTGTTATTAGCTTCGACTTGCCGCGCACTTGATATTCCTGCGAGGATCGCGATGGGAGTCAAGTTCAATCGATCCACTGAGGCTCCGGCAATGATATTCCATGCATGGATCGAGATTCGCGATGAAGCTCGATGGGTGCCAATGGATTCGACCGACGATGCATTTCCAACTCCTTTGGATCGAATCAAAATTCGAGAATCCAATTTCAACGGAGCAAACCCGTACCTTGAGATTTTGAATGTCTATCGTTTACTCCCTGACCTCGATATCCAAGTCATGCCTCGATAACCCTCACCGTCGCCATTGAACCACGTCCTCAATCAAAAACGAATTAGAACCGCATGGCCGATGAAAAGGCACATTGGAATCTGTGCAGCTATCGTGGCGGTCGGGTTCTCTTTGCGAGTGATGGCTGCACTCATTTGGCAAAACTCCATCGCGGATGAAACGTTCCTCCGCTTTGGTGACAGCGATTCCTATTGGACGATGGCAAAGAAGATTGCCCAGGGATTACCCTATCAATACGGAAGTTCGGATTCGAGAGTCTTCCGAGCGCCCCTCTATCCGCTTTTTCTTTCTCCGTGGACTTTAATCGACGGGACTAGTGAGCAGCCGACATGGATGGCCATTTTTGCCGCCAGAATCGCAGGTTGCTTTATGGGCGCACTGTGTATCGGCATAATCATTCGTTTAACCAAGAAATTGTTCTACAACCAGAGTTGGAAGCCTTCGGTCGAGGTTGGCATTTGGGTTGGCATTTGGGCTGGCTTGCTGGCTGCTCTCTATCCCGGCGCCATCGGAATGAGTATTTTCATTCTCAGCGAAGCGATTTTTTGCCCTCTCATGTTACTAAGTCTGGGAAGCACCTCGCTTGCAATCCAAGCAAAGAAACAGGGGCGATGGGAGGTTGCTTGGAGTTGGATGCTCTCGTCTGGAGCCATCAGCGGGGCTGCGTGTTTGGCCCGCCCGAGCTGGAGTCTTTGGCCAGCGGTTCTGTTTTCTTACCTAATCGTTGTCATGTTTCAATCTTTTCCAGGAACGCTTGCAAAGCATCAATCGGGATGGCGGTGGCGATGGATTTTTAGTTGCGTATTGTTCTGCGTTGGGATTTGCATGGTTATGAGTCCGTGGTGGGTACGAAACTATTTGGAGACCGGTAAGTTTGTTCCAACCACGCTTCAAGTTGGCGCCAGTCTTTACGACGGTTGGCATCCAGGTGCATCTGGCAGTAGCGATGAAGGCATGAATTTCGTGAATGCTTTCATTGTAGAACAAAACACGGCAGACGATCGCGAGATTCTAGCGGGCAATCAACTTGACAGCACCTTGGAATGGCGACTGGATCAGCGATTGAAGAATGCTGCTATTGCGTGGGCTTTTGAAAACTCGTCTGACGCTATCAAGCTCGGATTGGTAAAGTTCCTCAAGACGTGGTCACCGCTTCCGGTCGCTCGAGAACTTGGCAGCGATACCGTGAGGTGGCTCGAGGCGATTGGCTACTCTGCAATCATGGGCTTTGCAGTGATCGGCATGTGGCAATGCCGATCACAAATAGGCACATGGTTGTTTGCGATGCCCTGTGTCTATTTCGCCTTATTGCATGTGTTCTTTATCGGATCAGTGCGATATCGACAGCCAGCAGTCTTGGCCATCTGCGTGCTTGGAGGCGTTGGATGTGCCACGATCGTGAAATGGATTTACTCCAAACCTGTAGATGTTTAACTGGCGCAGCCGAGGGAACGGTAAGTGTAAACGTTTACTCATCGCCCGCCGTTATGCGAGTTAAATAAATCGTAGACGGACAAAAGCAACATACAACGAAGCTCGATGGATCGGTAACTTCAGACGATGTCTCGGCCAACAGTAGCCCCGATTGAAACCAATGCCAGTAACTCTGCGGACGCGATTCGTCGAAGTCGTGATCGCATTTGGGAACATCGGTTAGTATGGATTCTATTGTTTGCGATTCTAGGGCTTTGGTGTTACTTCTTTTTGATCGGACGCGTAGACAGCAAGCTGACGAACGAGATCCTCAAGCAATTCCGCAAAGAGTTTCCTGCACACTTGGTTTCCATCGACCGCGCTCATCTTCAAGCTGGCCAGTCCATCACCATCGAAGGAATTCGGATTGCAAAGGCTACGGATCAGGGATTGCGAGACGTGCTACGATGCGGGCGAATCGTCTGCTTGGGGCCAATCGAGATGATTGGCTTGGCGCAGGGCCAGCTTCCTGTGCAGAAAGTAGTAGCGGATGACGTCGAGATTTGCGTTTGGCCATTGAGTGACGGACGATTCAGTGTACAGGAACTAACGAGTTCCAAGCCGCTCAACGCGAGCTTTCCCTCAATCGATGTTCGTTCCGGTCTGATCCGATTGGGTGGAGAAACGGGTAGAGTGGAGCAAGAAATCATTCTTCACGATTTGCGTGGACATGCAGAACTTGCCCCTCGCATTCTTGACGGTCGAATCATGCCACTTTC
>JAYVBW010000282.1:0-1923 GCA_043750255.1 Pirellula sp. | reverse complement strand
GGTCCCCACCGCAGGCTTGCTCCAGGTAGGCTGCAAGTGCCTCTGGCTGCTGAATCCGGCGTGCTATCTGAAAAACGGCTTCTTCGTTGAGTGACTGGTTTTGCATGAACGTTGACCTTTTTTTGAACGACACGGGCATTACGACCGCACCCCTAGCTAAATCAATGCGAAATCCAGCCAGTGAATACCCAATGGTTCTCGAAAAATTTCCGACAAAAAGTTCGTACCTTTTTAGCCAATGGCGTTTTTCAGAACTTCGACGCGTAACCAATTCTTCGCGTAAGCCCAGTCGTTGTCAGCGGTGGAGGTGGAGATATCAAGTGCCTCCGCCGCTTGCGAGTTGGTAAGGCCGGCAAAGTAGCGTAGCTTTACCAAGGCTGCCTTTCTTGCGTCCTGCATTTCCAATTTTTCCAATGCTTCGTTTAAAGCCAGTATGTCTACGCGCGGGCTCTTGGAGGCTAAAACGATCTGGTCCAGTTCCACACGCTCCCGATCGCCGCCAGCTTTTTGACTGTGTTTGTGGCGAGCGATTTCCACCAAGATTCTCCGCATCGCTTCCGCAGCCGCAGCAAAGAAATGCCCACGATTGTCCCAAGGCTGTTCGCGATCATTGCCCACCAGTCTCAAATACGCGTCGTGAACGAGAGCTGTCGCTTGCAGAGTCTGCCCCGGCTTTTCTTGGGCCATGCGTACTGCAGCCAGTTTTCGCAGCTCATCGTAGACCAGGGGTAGCAACCGCTCTGCCGCCGACGGATCGCCGGATTCGATTTGCGATAGAATACGTGTAACATCGGACATAGTAGTGGCTCACAATGCGACTCAGGACCGTTGCAATTGTAACAGCCCGCTTAAGGTTTTGCCTTAGGGCGATCAGCAGACTAAAATCTACGTTAGGATGGAACCGTTTTGAATGTACGAATAGAGGAATTAATGGCATTGGCAAATTTGAGCGTTTCGCAACTGGTCGATTTCTATCAATGGCGCTACGCGGTCAAAAGGTTTGATCCGTCCAAACAAATTGATGCGGCAACATGGTCCGCCATAGAAATGAGCTTGGTGTTGACCCCAAGCAGTTTTGGCTTGCAGCCTTGGAAGTTTTTTGTAATCAGTTCTCCAGAGAACAAGGCCAAACTGTCTGCGATCTCATGGAAACAATCGCAACCTAGCGATTGTTCGCATATGGTTGTGTTGACAGCACGAAAAACAGTGGATGAAGTTTACGTTGACGCGTTTTTGGCCAAAACCGCAGAGCAGCGAAACGTGACTGTCGAATCGCTTGTTGGATATCGAGAGGTGGTCCTTGGATTTTTACGAAACTCCATGGGCCGTCATTTGGCTTGGAGCAGCAACCAAGCCTACATTGCGCTAGGTCAATTGCTCGCAAGCGCAGCCATGCTCGGCGTGGACGCTTGCCCAATGGAAGGGATTGTTGTTGCAGAATATGACAAGCTGCTTGGTTTAGAAGGGAGTGATTACACAACAATTGTTGGTTGTGCCCTCGGATATCGGCATACGGATGATCATTATGCCGCGTTGCCGAAGGTTCGATTTAACGCTTCCGAGTTGGTGACGCATCTTTGAAAAGGTATTAAGCGTGTCAGAAATCCATACTGAAAACGAGTCTGAAAAGGATGAAGATGCAGTGCCATCTCTTGTCCGAAAGGTCGATCCAAAGGCAGAAGCGTTGATGCATGAAGTCGACGGTTGGCTGAGCCATGTTTGGATGGTACGTGCATTTCTTAAGCATTCTGATGAAGCGACAGATGACGAGGAGTTAGCCGAAGTCCATCGGGGATTGTATGATTTTATGTTGGCTCTCGGCCCTTCCTTGGATTCGGGAGATGCCGTGCGATACCTGCGGATTGCTAGGAAAAAGATTGGCAAGCTTCGAGCTTCGGCCGAGTCATTTCGCGAGCTTCAGCC
>JAYVBW010000281.1:0-7474 GCA_043750255.1 Pirellula sp. | reverse complement strand
CTCGGTCGAGAGGGGCTCGGTCCAATGGGAATCAACGTACGGGTGCCTGCTGATCGAACACAGGAATTGCATGTCGAGGGATTGCCATTGGGAACCCGTGGCGGTGTACTCATCGAACATACTTTTCCTCGCGATGGAAACTACGAAGTCCAATTGCGTTTGGCCCGTGATCGGGATGAAAAAGTGGAGGGGCTTTCCCAACAACATTCGATCGATCTGCTGATTGATCGAGAGCAATTACATCGTTTTTTCGTGATGCCGCCACCTAATCGCGAAGACTATACGCATGTCGATTCGCACTTAAAAACGCGAATCTATGTAACATCTGGAAGTCATTCCGTCGGTATTGCCTTCGCCTATGTAGGCTCGCCGTTGATTGAAACGAAACGTCAGCCCTTCGACGCCGCGTACAATCGACACCGACACCCCCGGATCAATCCAGCACTTTTCGAACTCTCCATCGTCGGTCCATTCGATTCCGAATCTCCCGGCAACCCTCTGAGCCGAAAGGCCATCTTCGGCCAGGAATGGATGGATACCGCCAAGACCATTGAAACAGCGAAACGCATTGTAACTCGGCTGGCACGTTTGGCGTTTCGCCGTCCCGTGAGCGAGGAAGATCTTGAGTCGCCGATGGGGTTTTTTGAAGAATCGTTCCGAGACGGCGGCTTCGATGCTGGTCTCGAAGCCGCGTTGACTTCTATCCTCGTGAATCCCAATTTCTTGTTCCGAATCGAAGAACAGCATGCTTCAGTAGAAGACGGTTCCACCTACGCGATCAACGATTTGGAATTGGCCTCGCGACTCTCCTTCTTTTTGTGGAGCAGTATTCCAGATGAGCGTCTCCTGTCCCTCGCGGAATCAAGCAAGCTTCATCAACCTGCAGTCTTGACGTCAGAAGTAGAGCGCATGCTCGAGGACGAGCGATCAAGTTCCTTGGTCACCAATTTTGCTTCTCAATGGCTGTATCTCCGCAACCTTGAGTCAATCACTCCAGATCTTCGGCTCTATCCCGATTTCGATGACAATCTGCGACATGCTTTTAGGCGCGAGACGGAATTGCTGGTCGATGACGTCATCTCAAATGATCGCAATGTACTTGCTTTGATTCGCTCCAATTTCACATTCTTGAACCAGCGACTTGCCAAACATTACGGCATCCCGCACGTCGCGGGTAGCCACTTTCGCAAAGTGGAATTGCCCACTTCAAGCGAACGGGGCGGTATCCTTCGGCATGGCAGTATTTTGTCTGTGACTTCTTATGCAACCCGCACATCTCCTACGATTCGAGGCAACTGGATTTTGGAAAATATCATCGGAACACCTCCACCACCACCGCCACCGAATGTTCCGGCTTTGAAAGACAAGCAGGATACGACTGGGATGTCGTTGCGAGAACGTCTCGCAATGCATCGTTCCGACGCAGCTTGTGCATCATGCCATAATTTGATGGACCCGGTCGGTTTTTCACTCGATAACTTTGATGCATTGGGACGATGGCGGCAATTCGACGATGGCCAGCCGCTCGACACCGCCGGAATAATGCCTGACGGTTCCCTTGTGCACGACGTTGCAACATTGGAGGACAGTATTTTGAAACGCCCCAAGGTTTTTGTTGGTACAATGACCGAGAAGTTATTGACGTTTGCACTGGGAAGGGGCATCGAATATCGCGATGGCCCGGAAGTGCGAAAAATTGTAGATTATGCTGCTGAAAAGGACTTTCGATTTTCCGCGATCGTCCGAGGAATCGTATTAAGTAAGCCGTTCTTGATGAGGGACTCAGAATGACCATCTTCAAAAAAGCACTTTCTCGCAGGACCATGTTGAGAGGAACTGGAGCAACCATAGCGTTGCCGTTGCTCGATGCGATGATCCCAGCGTTGACGGCAATCGCCGCGACACCGGCTGCAAGCGAACAGCTTCGCCGAATTGGATACATCTATATTCCAATGGGTTGCAATCCCACGGAATGGACGCCCACCAGTAATTCGCTCGACCTACTGCCCTCCAGTTTGTCGCCACTTGAAGATGTTAAAGATCAAGTAAGCGTAGTCAGTGGAATGGATCTCAAGAATGCCTATCCTGGTTCGCATGCAACATCCAACTCAGCCTTCCTGAGTGCCGCACGAGCAAAATTGACGGAAAGCACAGATTACTATCTTGGCACGACCGTGGACCAAATTGCCGCCAAACAAATCGGGCAGTCGACGCCGCTCCCGTCGCTCGAATTGTCCATGGATCTGTTGGCGACTGTTGGGCAGTGCGACAACGGATATGCGTGTGTTTACCAAAATAATTTATCATGGTCGTCGCCTAGCACTCCGCTCCCGGCTGAAGCCCACCCGCGCCTCGTTTTTGAGAGCCTCTTTGGCGAGGGAGGAACGCCCGATCAACGCCGCGCCAATTTGAAAAAAAGGGCCAGCCTCTTGGACTCGGTTACAAAAGAAATCAAGCGATTGAAATTGCGAGTTGGACCAACGGATCGTAATAAAATCGATGGCTATCTTGAAAACGTTCGCGATGTAGAACGTCGTATCCATCAAGCCGAGTCCGCAGTGAAAGACAACCCGCTTCCTGACTTGGATCGACCTATTGGTGTACCATTCGAATATGCGGATCATGCTCGACTGATGTTCGACCTGCAGCTTCTCGCTTTCCAGGGCGACATCACGCGAGTGACGACGTTTCAGCTCGCTCGCGAAGCAAGCAATCGAACTTATCCTGAGATTGGAGTTACTGACCCGCATCACCCGATCACGCACCACGGAAAGGATCCTGAGAAATTAGCCAAGATTGCAAAGATCAATCAATTCCACGTCTCTTTGTTTGCCGAGTTCTTAAAGAAGCTCAAAGCGACGCCCGAAGGGGAAGGATCTTTGCTGGACCATTCGCTATTTCTCTACGGTAGCGGAATGGGTGACTCCGATCGGCACGACCATTCGGACCTTCCAATTTTAGTTGCTGGCGGTGCTGCTGGTAAAATGCGAGGCGGGAGACATATTCGATTTGACAGTCCAACTCCGCTTTCCAATTTGCATTTGACATTACTCAACAAAGTGGGTGTTCCCCTCGAAACCTTTGCGGATAGCAACGGTCGGGTCGAGGACCTTTTTGATCCAGTGACCCTGTAATTTTGAAATAGCCTGGGAATCGGAAATGGCTTTGAAACAAAACGATCAGGAGACGGTGCCTGTACTTGGTAACACCACGAATCGCCGAGACGGTGCGATGTGGAATGTTTTGCTATTTGTTCTTTGGATTTCTGCTGTTGCATCGGTTTCGATGGGTGCCGAAGGAACACTTGCTAACGCAATCGAAAAACGCGACTGGATCGCTGTAGAAAAACTATTAACCGATCCTGAGCAAATAAAACGATCTCAGCCAGATGGTATGACCGCATTGCACTGGGCCGTCTTTCATAAGCGAACGGAGCTTGTTCAGCAGCTACTTACTATCGGGGCCACTGTTGACGCTCTGACGCATTATGAGGTAACGCCGCTCTCGATCGGTTGTCTTCAAGGAGACGCTGATAGCGTGAAATTGTTAGCCGTTGCCGGAGCGGACGTAAATCGTATCATGCCAGGGGGTGATGTACCATTAATGACCGCAGCACGGAATGGCAACGCAGACGTTTTGAGGGTCTTGTTGAAGCATGGCGCTACAGTTGATGCGACCGAGCGAAAAGGCCAAACGGCTTTGATGTGGGCTGCGGCGGAGGGAAACGCGGATGCAGTTCAAGTATTGATCGATGCTGGCGCTGATCTAAAGCGAGAACTGAAATCGGGCTTCAACGCGATCATGTTTGCAGCGCGCGAGGGACGAATCGAAGTTGTCCGGTGCCTACTGGATTCAGGCATGGACGTTAACGCTGTCATGGGTCAGGACAAAAGCCAGGGTAGAGGGCCTCGGCCCGGGACGTCAGCCTTGATGCTAGCCGTTGAGAGTGGTCACTTTGAATTGGCACTTTATTTAGTGCAACGTGGAGCCGATCCTAACGACCAACGAAGTGATTACACACCACTGCATGCGTTGAGCTGGGTGCGAAAGCCGGCCAGTGGCGATGGTATCGATGGTGACCCCTCGCCTCGCGGTTCGGGAAACGTACCAAGTCTCGAGTTTGTTCGAAGAATAGTTCAGGCAGGTGCGAACGTGAATGTAAAATTAGATCGAGGGCAGGCCGGAAAAGCCAAATTGAACATGAAGGGAGCGACTCCTTTTTTACTTGCCTGTAAGACTGCCGATCTCCCACTGCTCAAAGTGCTTCTTGAGTTGGGTGCGGATCCGCAATTGGCAAACGTCGATAATTGCACTGCGTTGTTGGCAGCATCGGGGATTGGGACTGTTTCAGTCGGTGAGGAACCTGGGACGGAATCCGAAGTAATCGAAACGATCGAGTTTCTTCTTGCACTCGGAGCGGACATTAACGCGGTTGACAACAACAAAGAGACAGTCATGCATGGGGCTGCATATCGCTCCCATCCGAAAGTCGCTGAACTGCTTGCACAGCGTGGTTCGCAGCCTTCCGTCTGGAATCACAAGAACAAACACAATTGGACGCCCATGTCGATCGCGCAGGGCAGTCGCCCAGGAAGTGTCAAGCCGGACCCCGCCGTCATTGCAGTACTTGAAAAACTTTTGAATGCAAATTGAGACAATGAAAAACGGAACGACACTCGGTGGTTTGGTTATCGTGGTGTTCGTGTTCGGCTTGCCAGGATTGGCTCAGTCTCAGTTCGATGCCCATGCTTGCGAACCGCTTCCGCCTCTCGAAGGCACCTTATTCCTGCACGGAGGCGGTATCGTGGATTCCGAAATGCGACAGCGTTTCACCATGCTTGCAGGTAGCAAGGAAGCGCGCATCGTGGTGATTCCAACAGCGGACACGAGCGACCCATTGAATCCAAAGAAGATGGAGGTATGGCTGCAGCATCAACCAAAAAGCGTAGATTTTTTGCACGCTGAATCAAGGGCCCAAGTAACGGATTCAAATTTTGAAGCACTTCTTGATAACGCAACCGGTGTTTGGTTCAGTGGCGGAAAGCAAACTCGGCTCATCGAAATTTACGCAGGTACGCAGGTCGAGGAAGGCATTATGAAGCTGCTGGCTCGTGGTGGAATAGTCGGCGGAACCTCGGCTGGTACGGCGATCGCGTCCAAGGTAATGTTGGTGTACGACGGCATACGTACGGGATTTGATTTTCTGCCAGGGACAATCGTTGATCAACACTTCCTTGCAAAAAAGCGGATCGATCGCCTGCGTCCGGCTGTAGACAAGTATCCAGACCGAGTCGGATTCGGCATTGATGAAAGGACTGCACTCATTGTGCGAGGCAGGAAGTTGGAGGTCATGGGTGCGTCAGACGTATGGGTCACAATTGCTGCTTCGGCGGATCGGCCTGCTCGAACTGAGGTTCTAAAACCAGGGATGCGGGCTGATTTAATTGCGTTAAGACGTGCGGCTCAATCTCGACAGGCTGCAACATTTCCAGTTAAGCAAGTGGTTACACCGAAGTTGGTCCGTGGAAGCCTTTTAATTGCCGGTGGTGGAATTTTACCAGCGGAAGCGCTTAAGGCATTTGTGCAGCTTGCAGGTGGCGAGGACGCGCAAATTGTTTACGTGCCTTGTGAGGAAGTGAAGACAATTGAGCAAGAGCCAGGAATGGTGCGAGTGCTTCAAAAGGCAGGAGCTGGGCAAGTGGACTGGCTGCATACTAAGGACCGTAGCTTAGCGAACGACCTGGATTTTGTTTCAAAATTGGCCACGGCCACGGGTGTCTGGTTTGGGGGCGGGAGGCAATGGAATTTAGTAGATTCGTATGAAAATACGGAAGCGCATCGGCTCATGCATTTGGTACTCGAACGTGGCGGTGTGATCGGTGGTTCATCGGCTGGCGCCTCGATCCAAGGTGATTACATGCCGCGTGGCGATCCAATGGGTAACACACAAATGATGGCGGAGGGATACGAACGAGGCTTGGGCTTTTTAACAGGTGTTGCAATCGATCAGCACTTCACTCAACGGAATAGATTCCCCGACATGGCTTTGCTCAAAAGATCCTTTCCGCAATTATTAGGTATAGGCATCGACGAAGGTACTTGTTTGGTAATAAAAGAAAGTAAAGCGGAAATTATTGGCCCTGGCCAAGTTGCCTTTTTTGATCGCCCGATCGGCTCGGAGGAGATTGAGGCACATACTAGCGTCGTTTCTGGACAAGTCTATGACCTTGAATCGCGAGTGATTGTGAATCCAGAGTAGAATAATTTCTCACGTAGGTCCGGCTGTCCTCAGCCGGACGTTAAGCGTAATAATCGATACTGTGTCAGCCTGAGGACAGGCTGACCTACGTGTTGTGTCAGCCTGAGGACAGGCTGACGTACGAGGTTAGATTAGCCCGACCCATTTGCGTCCTATCCAAAATGTACCCAGGGCTGCAATCATCAACGCTATCGTTAACGGATGTGCCCAAAGCTGGAAACGACGCAATGTCGAAGGCGGATCTGGAATGTTGCCGATGGCGGTCAGCAATTTTTCTCGATCACTTAACGAAAACACTTTGCCATTGGTCACTTTGGAAAGTTCCTCTAGCACCTTCGGGCGAGCGGCCAATCCGATTCGTTCTCGTGTTGCTCCCTGAACAAAAAATGTGGTTTCCAATATCGCCCCAGTCTGCTTGCAAGTCAATACAACAGAATGCGAGCCTGGTTCGGCGACTTCATAGCGACCTTCAAAGGATCCCCAGCTATCGACGCCGCCACTGGTCAATCGCATCACTTGGAACTTTCCAGACGGAGCTTCGATTCTAACCGTGACGTCACCGGTGGCCAAAGGCTCACCATTGGTTTCCATCACGTTGGCTCGCAGCGCCAACGTCTGTCCAAGCATCGGCTGGTCAGGCGAAAAATAGAATCGCATCGACTCACCCTTTGCCATGTTCCGTTGATAAGCCATCCATCGAACGACTTGGCCCCAAAAACGATAATGGTATTTGTCTTCAACGCCTCGCCGCCAACGCCACGCTCCATCGGTTCCCATAAACAATACCTTGCCTGCTCCAAAAGTCTTCGTCACCAACAGCGGGATACGCCCAAATTCATTGCTCATGTCCTGGTGCACGCTGAGAACCTCGCTTCCGGCCTTGGCCCGAATCACCGGTGCATACCACTGAAAGCCAGGCAGCGTACTCCAAGCATCTAAATTTTCGTCTTGTGTATCAGCCAGCTTGGTCAACAAGCTTCGCCGCCCCGCTTCGGTCAATTCAAATCTCATTGGAGTCTTTGAGCCAAAGCCGTAGGGCTGCGCAGGATCTAACGTTACGGGCATTAAAGGTTCGAGCGGTGTATCGACAAGCGAATGTTCTCGACCTTGCCAGCCTGGCATGAAGACTAATCCACTAGCTTGAAATTCAACTAGTCCACGAAGCAATTTGCATTGCTCTTCGCTCAAATGTCCCTGGTCGAGTCCAACGTCACC
>JAYVBW010000280.1:0-5994 GCA_043750255.1 Pirellula sp. | reverse complement strand
ATGCGTTTGACCGCTTCGGCTGTCCGGACTGGGAGCGTTGATTTCTCGACGACGAGTTTGTGACCTTTGGAGCATTTGGCGATTTGTCGAGCACATTTTTCGATAAATTCAAGATTGGCAGCCCGTCCTGCTCCGATACCAAATGACTTGGTTGGAGTGTTAACGGCGATGAAAATGATATTGGCTTCGCTGATTGCGGAGTCCACCTGCGTTGAGAACTTTAGGTTTCTACCGCGTGCTTCCCGAACAACTTCATCCAGCCCCGGTTCATAGATTGGTAGTTCCTCTGAATTCCATTGGTCGATGCGAGCTTGATTTAAATCGACGACATGGACCTCAATGTCTGGGCATTGCTTTGCAATCATGGCCATCGTTGGTCCGCCAACATAGCCAGCGCCGATACAGCAAATTTTGACAGGTGATGTATTCATAGTTGAAGTTGCAATCGATTTTAATAACGTGAAGTGGTTGGCCACAAGGAGAGGATCGGCAAGCCGAGTTGATTCAGTTTCGGAGTGATCGATTGGTCTAAAGTGAGCTTTTCCTTGGTGGTCAAAAGCCAATCGGTGCGACCGATCAGCACAATAACGATTGCAAGGAATACTGCAGCAGGAATACAACCAAGGAGGATGCAAATTGGCAGCAAGACAAACCAAAGGCAACTAAGACCTAACCGGACGCCGCATCGAAGCATCTCGAGAAGTGTCATGAGCAAAATCGCTCCGCCCGATAGCGATGTTGCTGTCATTGCTCCCTGGAGTCCATACATGGGTACCCACCATGCATTGAGCACGAAGTTCATTACTAAGCCTATGGCAAATATTAAACCGACTGTTTTCCCTCGTTCGGCACACCAAAAATAGTTTTGCATTAGGAACGCCATGGCTGTTAGACAACAATGCAACATGGCCTGTGGCATGATACCAAGGCCATCGGAATATTTACCCTGTAGCACATGTTCAAAGAGCAGTGGTGCGATGGCCAGGGACGCAATGGAAAGAACTAAGTAGAAAACGGTAGCGCATTTGAGAGTTAGCCTGTGCGAGTCCGCTACCTTACTTTGATTTCCAGCCTCCCATTCCGCAGCAAGATACGGCAGCAGCATGCCATTTAACATAAGTGTCAAACTAGAAAGCAACATCGGCATGATTCGACCGCTATGAAACTGTCCAACCAACGTCCGCCCTTGCTCAGCGGTTTCAGCAGCGAGATAGAGCAGCATGTAGCGATCCACGACATCGAAAAGATTCACAAGCAAGTTCATGCACCAAATGCTGATCGCGAAAGGCAGGACACGTTTCCACATAGTTCGGTGAGAAATGGCTGGTTGCGAAGCGGATTCAATTTCGTGCCAGTTTCGTAAGGCCGGTATCGCAGGAATCAATCCGGCAGCGGCTGCGATTGCAAAAGCTCCAACCAGGACACGCCAGTCGTTGATCCATAGGACGCCACAAAGGCTCGTAACTGTGAAAACGATCGAATTGCAGGTGTGCATTGTGGATACAATTCGTGGCTTGCAAAGTCCTCCTAGAAACTCGGTTGTTGCGTTGAACAGGATCACTAGGCATAGCGTCATCGCAATGAGAACCATGGTTGCGTGCGATAGCTCAACTCCGAATATAATGCTGCTGGTACGTGCGGGTGCTAAGACCAAAGCGGATGCACAACACATGGAACCAAAAATAGCCCCAAAGGAAACGCGTTTCAGAAATACTTTGAGCTGACCTGAAGCGCGATAGGAAGCGACAAATCTGCCGAATGTACCCGGCAATCCAAGTACTGCGAGAGGGGCTGCAAGCACAAAGAAACTAGAGGAAAGAGCCCACAACCCCAGTTGTTCATCTGCCAAAAAACGACATAGAATGAGGTTCCGTACAAATCCAATGCCACGTTGCAGCAAGTTCGCCACCAGCATAAACGAAAGCCCAGAGACGAACGAATCGGCTATTAATGTGATGTTCGGTTTGGACTGATTGGGTTTAGAACTCGATATGGCGATGGACATTCGCTCGATTTTATTGGCTCAAAGAAAGGATACGAGATGTGCGTAATGCTGGCCCGTAAACCTTCGTCGGGCAAGCAATCCCCCCTATCTCGATCGGATTCCTCTCTATAGGCGTCAAATTGTATCGAGTATGCGGTCTGCTCTACTTTTGCAGGCGGTTCGTTACTTCACCAAATGTTTTTGGAAGTCGGGTCGCGAAGCCGTCTTGAGGGCTTCCCATGGCTTGGGATAATAATAGTGAGGCACATACGGACCACTATGATTTGCATAGTTTCCATTGCAGTAATTGGTCTGCCATGCCATTGCTTCTTGACTGGATGGTTCAATTTTATAGGCCAAGTACCCGGGGATATACCTTGGTCTATTGTAGACTTTTCGGTATTCCGGTATGGAATTCCAGATGTGGTGCGAGAATATGTCTTGGCGTGGAAGTGCCGGGTCAAGATAGGTTCCTGAGAGCCAATCCCCTGCGAAACTTTGGCTGTTAAAGCTACACAATACCATGATGGTCAACACCATGATGGTCAACGAAGCCCAACCGGCAACTTTAGAGACAACCATTTTCTACTCCACTCAAATCAAACCAGGGTTATAACCGTCACCTTATCTTCGAAATATGACCGCGGTCGATTCCACTCTTGCACAACGCTTCTGGCAAATGAAAAATGCATGCGTTTGTGCGAAGCCAATAAGAAAGACTTTGAGGGAAAATACTGATATAGCGATTGTAATTATCGTAAACTCGACATTGCCAACGGGGCAAAGATAGGCTAAAGGGGTCCTATGAGGAAGATTTGCGGGTCATTACAATCAGCGCGTAACGATAATGGTGCGTTGCAACTTCCAGCTTAGCCTGATCAAGGAAAGATTAACAAAATGAATTACAAGGTCAGATCATCGGAAAAAAAAGGGACGCTGCCGAAAAAATTCCTCTCCTTTTCGACAGTCATCATTGCGGGAATGTTTTTAATTTACCTTGAATTTTCGCTCACCGCGACGTGTTTCGCACAGTTGCCTTCCTCACGTGTACTACCTGCGATCCGTTATGGGACAAACGAGCCACCATCGCAATCCACTACGCCTCCTGCGGGCGAGACTCCGATTGTCTATGCAAGCTATTCTTCGGTTTCGCAATCGGATAGCCGCGATTGGGTGTCCGACGTTGCCAAGGCCCAATTGAATCTAGATTCCAATCGGTTGCCGGACGTTGCAATGGCTAGGAAACGACTCGATCAAACCATGATCGAACTGGAAAACTTCCTGGCGACTTCACCGCAGCATCAAGCGAACTGGCTAAAGTTCTTAACTTGGAATGACTTGAGAACTGAACTCAACAAAGATATGCCCGACCAAGATCGACTTGGTCAGATTGAGAAGACGTTTCGACAAAATTATCTTGGACTGGAGATGCGGCAATTTACCAACGTTCGCGATGCGCTGGCGACCTACGCGAATGCGTTGAAGTTTAGTACCGACCGGTCAAGGACCCTGGAGATATTTTCCAATCGATTAACGAAACTATCTGAGCAATTGCAGACGCCAAACGTAGCTCAAAACTTCGAGAGTACGCGAGAAATTGGCCAAACGATTTCCTATCTTATGCAAGGCAATCAGGCAAACGATTTAGTAAATGCTGTTCGCGGGAAATATGCGCGATCCAACGCGAGAGTCTTAGTATCTTCGGAATTCGTACACAAGCGATTTTCAAGACCTATCAACGAAGCAAATCCAGTCAACGAACTGATTTTGGGGACACAGCTTTACGGACAAAGTTGGCTTCAAGGATGGGTGACACCTCAGTTGATCGATAGCAAAACACACGCTGTTTTAAGACTCAATTTGAACGGTTCCTTTTCTAGTCAAAACATTGGCTACAACCGATCTGTCAAGCTGCATACACAGGGATTCGGAAACGTCGCTGCATGCGAAACCATCGCAATGACGGACGGCGGCCTAGTACCTCTCAACGACACCGCAGCCGACGCAAACTTATCGAGCCAAATCGACGACATCGAGGCAAAACTGCGAATCGTTCGTAAGATCGCGAGTAAGCAAGCTGTCAAGAAAAAGCCTCAGGCCGATGCGATCGCCGAAGAACGCCTTGAAAATCGCATTCGAACACAGTTTCACGACAGGCTTGAACAGCAAACCAACGAAGCGAACCATAGGATTCAAAACCCAGACGCAACGGTATTGTCGCGACTTGGTTTACAACGCCCCAAGCGAACATCCTGGAGCTCGCCACACTATTTAGCATTGCTCTGGAAGCTTCAAGAAAAGACTCAACTCGCCGCCCCAGTTTCCTGCCCATTGGTGGTTGATCCGACTGGCATCACGGTGCAGTTGCATGAGTCGGTTGTCACCAATCTGCTAGATCCCGTTCTCGCAGGCCGAATCCTTAGGAGCTCGGAATTGGATACGATGGCTGTGCAATTTGGAGACCTACTTGGGAAAGGTTTAGCGAAGCAAAAGGACGAAGAACCGTGGGCCGTTACTATGGCAAATTATCATCCAGTTGAAGTACAGCTAGATAATTCGTTGGTAACGTTTCGGATTCGCACCAACAAACTAGATCGAGGCGATCAAGCGTTGGATCAGCCTGCTTCAATCGAAGCATCCTACAACGTTGTTTTAATTGACGGATCCATCCAGTTGGAACGGCAAGGCGAAGTAAAGATTGAGTTCTCGGGCAAACAGCAACGAGGCGTTCGAGCAGTAACCCTTCGCAGTTTTCTCAAAAAGAAGTTCGAGGATGTGTTCAAGCATCAACTGCTAGATCAGCCGATACGCATCACTGATCGCCTGCCAAACGATCTTCAAGGTCTGAACTTGAGTTCCATTCAAGTCGACGACGGCTGGATCCAAGCTCATATTCGATAGGGGTAAATTCGGATAGTCGCTAGCGCTTTGTCCAAGTTAGATTTTTGGGTTGAGCCGCAGGCGCTAGCCGCGTTTTTAGTCGCAATTCATCATGTCGCAGCTAGCGCTTGCGGCTCAGACTAACAATACAGGGGGAGTTGCTAAGGCACATTCCCCAGGGGGTTTTTGGCAAAGATCCATCCTTCGATCGGTTCGCCTTGGACAATTTGCCGCTCAATGAACTCAGGAATTCTATCCGCCGTCATTCCACCGTACCAGTTGCCCTCTGGATAGACTACCAATATTGGGCCTCCCATGCAGATTCGCAGGCATCCGGCTTTAGTCCGATAGCAAGCGGATGGTCCTGTCGAAAGTGAAAGATCGCGTTCCTTGAGCTGATCCTTCAGCGCTTTCCAAGCGAGCTCTCCCTGTTCCTTCGAACAGCAGGATTCCCCTACGCACAGAAAGATGTGTCGAGAGTAGTTGCCTATCTTCAACCGAGCGGCAGTCTCTCGAAGCTTGTCCGGGTCCATTGTTTATTTCTCGTTCGGGATTGTTTCGTCACGGCAGTACAGGTGAACTGTTAGAAGTCGGTTGTTGACATGGTACTAATTCCTACGGTCGAATTTGGAGAGGGATACAATTTTAAATGAATTGTGGTTCGCGTCTGCGTACGCGATTTTGAAGTACAATCCTAGTTAGTTCCAGAGCGATAATGTTCTTCGTGAGCAAGTGTTTTTGCACTTTAGCCGTAAATCTATGTTTGACTACAACACACGACTGGTCATCCTTTGTGCCGGGTTGCTAGGAGTGATTGCGGGCATGGTGGGAGTCTATCTTATCCTGCGCAAACGCTCGCTGATAGGCGATGCTATTTGCCACGCTGCGTTGCCTGGGTTGGCGATTTCCTTTCTTACCCATGTAGCGCTTGGAGGTGATGGAAAAAATCTTCTTTGGCTATTGGTCGGCGCCGGATTATCCGGAACGGCGGGCTCATTAGCAGTGATTGGGTTGCGTCGATGGACTAATCTCAAGGAGGATGCAGCACTAGGCATCGTTTTGAGCGTTTTTTTCGGCGTTGGAATGGCGCTCTTCAGCATTGTGCAGCAGTTTGAGAAAGGGAACGCTGC
>JAYVBW010000279.1:0-1947 GCA_043750255.1 Pirellula sp. | reverse complement strand
CTTGAAGGCTGCGGACTCACCCTGACGCAACTCATTCTTCGGCCGATGGCTTCGGCGACGATGGCTGTGGTAAAGCAACCGCAATTGGCGAGTTCTGTCGTTTTGCTATTGGACCTCTTCCGAGACGAAGCGGACATGGCGGTAACCGAAAATGGCCATGTGGTGTTCATGCGCAACGTTCGGTTTTCCGACGCGAATGACGCCGCCTCCAATCAGCAAGTGCTAATGGGTGAAATCAAACGCACGATGATTGCTGCTGCATCGCAGCGTTCCAACCTTAATGTCGAACAGATACGCATATGGGGTGACGATTCTCAGAATGCCGAGCTGTGTCAATCCCTTTCGAAATCGTTGAGCGTACCGGTTACGAGCCTTGACCCGTTTCAACTGTTCGACGCCTCTCAATCCGTGCGAGCCGAAGCGGGTGGTGACGCGGGCAAATTTGCGGCCACCATGGGGGCTTTGTTAGCGCCACAGGTTGCAGATCGTCTGATCGATTTTTCCCATCCAAGAAAAAGGGTAGAAAAGTCTCGGCCCGTGGTCAAGTACGCAATCGCGGGCGCCGCTGCTGCAATTCTTCTCCTGGGTGGATTCAGTTGGTACTGGTTAAGCCATTCGGAACTGGACGCCGAAATCGCCGTACTCAATACCGCGATCAATGCGAACGAGGAGACGATCAAGCTTTCGTCCAAGAAAGTATCCGACTGGAACAAAGTAGAACAATTTTTGAAAGGAGATCATCCATGGCTAGACGAATTGGAATACCTTTCGACGCGAGTCGCCAGCTCCGACAAAGCGATCTTTAGCTATGCAACATTCATTACGGATGTGCGAACCGGAGTTTCCACCATCGCATCCAAGTTCATCGTACGTAAACAAGAAGATGTGCCGTTCGTTCAGGATTCTTTTCGAGATCAAAATCATATGGTCAACAAAAAAGTCAGCCGTATTTCACCAAGTCAGGACAAAGATTTTCCATTTATTGCTGACCTTGAGATAAAGATGCCAGCTGTCAAAGTGCTCGACCCTCGTTTGTCTGGAACATCCAAAAGTCCGTTAGAACCACCGAGTAAGGCGATGAGCGATTCCAAGCCAACCCTCGAGCCTCAACAAACAGAAGAGCCGACAGTAATATCGCCGCCCCTAGAGCAAGCGAAACCCGAAGAGCAAGCGAAACCCGAAGAGCAATCGAAACCCGAAGAGAAATCGGCGAACGAAGCGATAAAATCTCCGGTGCCAGAACCAATGAGCACAACAAAAAGTGCAAGCGAAGTGGGAGCATAATAATGGCAATGAACTCGCGTGAAAAACTTTTGGCAGCCGGTGTAGGTGTTATCGCAACACTGTTTGTTGGGCAATCCGTTGTTTCGAGTATCCAGGGTGGTTTCGACAAAAAGAAGCAGTTGATTGAATCGCTTGAAAAGAAGAAGAACGAGCAAGGTCTTCAAGTGACTGCAGGCGTGGTAGCGAGTCAGAAACTCAATAAAGTTGTTGCCCGCTCTTTGTCCGTCAAGGAGGAGACTGCCAGGGCGGATTATATGAAGTGGCTTATTTCACTAGGGGAGGAAGCACAACTTGCTGCTCCAACTCCAGAAGGTATCGTCGACAACATTGAAAAGGATGGCTCCTATCAATTGTTTAAGTTCAAACTGTCGGGAACGGGAACGATCGAAAACGCCACACAACTTTTGTATGGCTTTTACGCGAAAGACTATTTGCATCGAATCGTACAGTTTTCATTTCATCCGATAGCAGGTTCGAAGGAACCAGACCAATTGAACATTTCTTTAGAATGCGAAGTGCTCGCGTTGGGAATTGCAAAAGAAAAACAAGAGCCTCCCAAAGCGGTTTCTAATCGCGTTGTCAAATCGCTGGATGAATACAAGCAAACGATTCTTGGCCGAAATCTGTTCGGACCGACAAACCAACCGCCGAAACTGGAGCCCA
>JAYVBW010000278.1:0-3108 GCA_043750255.1 Pirellula sp. | reverse complement strand
ATCGATGATAAGCAACTTGTCGTGCAGTCTAGAACGGCCCAGTTCCAACTGGTATCGCACATTGAGTGGTCGTTCCCGAATAGCAACACCATGCTCGATGAGGTAATGCATGAGAGGCTTGGGCAACAGATTGTCGCCGATATGGCCGTCCACCAAAACCCGAACCACGACACCGCGTTCTGCCGCATTTAATAACGCAACAAGAATGCGGCCAGAGGTGTTATCATCTGAAATCTCATACGAACTAAGTTCAATAGACGATTGGGCCGCCTCGATCAGTTCGAGTCGCATCGCAAAAGCCTCTACTTCGCTGTGCAAAAGTTTAACGGTACTCGCTTTTACAACGGAACCTATCGACAAAGAGAATGCCGTGAGGATAAAAAAAGTATTGCGACAAAACCCGACAGCCGTCATTTTGAAATCCTCGCAGTGATTTTCGTCGAATCCGCCCATTGTCCATTTCATTCGGTTTTTGAATATAAAACCTCGCTTGAAATATGAATCTGCCAAGGAAACAGAGCGCATTTACATCGCTATTTATCGCGAGAAAAGTTGCATGAGGCTAGGACTATCCCGGTTATCACAACTGAACCGAGGGAAGCGAGCTAGCTCGCGGGATGATGGACGGTAATTGCTGAGCGATCACAATATCTGTTAAGATATTTTCATGCGCCACGATCCTCACACTTTTCGATTCGATTATTCCTCGCAATGAATACAAAACTCAAAAAATTCTCCTTGGTTTTTTCTTTGGGCTGTTTAATGCCGCAAGTTGCAATTGCGCAAAATTTACCGCTTGCCGAGTCGGTGAAAGCAATTCCGCTGTTTGAAGTTGAAAGCTACTGTGAAGGTGTCGTCTTCGATCATCAAGGACGCGGCTACATTTCTTGGAAAGAAACCGTAACGCAATTCGAACTGGATGGTAAGCATAAGGAATTTGCTAAGACAGGAGCACCCAACGGCCATAAAATCTTGGCCGATGGAACGCATTTGATTTGCGACGCAAGTCAGCATGCGGTTGTGCGATTGTCCGCCGAAGGAAAACCGCTCGAACCAGCCTCCAAAGACAGTGATGGTGTTCCGCTGCGAGGGCCAAATGATCTGACGCTGGATCCGAGTGGCGGATTTTACTTTACCGACCCGGGTGAATCGTCTAAAGAAAAGCCGATCGGTACCGTGCACTATGTAGACGCGGCAGGCAAAACGCATTTGATTATTTCTGGCCTTGCCTTTCCCAACGGGATCATCCTGACATTGGATGGCAAACGACTCTTGGTCGGCGAGAGCCAGTTTAACCGCGTTCTCGAATACACCGTGCAATCTCCCGGTAAGGTGGGCGCCATGCGAGTCTTTGCGGACCTGCCAAAAAACGCGAGCGGTAAACTGGAGGACAATCAACCAGATGGTATGTGCTTGGATGCAAACGGCAATTTGTATGTCGCCCACTACGGCATGCAACAAGTTCAAGTGCTCGATCCACAGGGAAAACTGATTCGACAATACCCTGGCGGAAATAGGCAGACTAGCAACGTAGCATTTGGTGGCCCCAAGCATGATCAGTTATTCGTGACGGGCAGTATCAACGCCGATGGAAAGCCCGGCGCAGTTTTTCGTCTCGATTTGGGTATCCCTGGTCGCATCATCCTGCCGCCAAAGAAGTAGATGCGTTTCGATTGGTATGTAGTCCTGATTGCCTCCGTCTCGGATGATGCGTACAAGCTTCGGCAAATCGGTCGTCGGACCCGTGGAACACAATACACCGCTAGCCGATCCAAAACATTGCGAACCAAAGCATCGCGGCGATCGCGCCTAAGAAGCTGAGCGTCCAGACGGCGGTGCGCCAGGCTTGACTAAGGATCCTGTCGATGCGCTCATGGCGAGTTGCGGCCATCACCAACGAGACACCTGCGAGAATTGGTATCAACCACAAAAGGTATTCAATCGATATCGCCATTGGATTCGTGCTCCGCCTAGATGCTGACTCTCGCGTTGGTATCTCGCAACGCTTCGGTCAAATCGATTCTGGTGCTATCGGCCCATAGACCTTCGAGATCATAGAACTTGCGGCACTCTTCATCGAACAAGTGAATCACAACACTGCCATAGTCCAAGGCGATCCATCGGCTCTCGTCGTAGCCAGCTACGCTCAGCCGTGTTTCACCACGCGCCTTGAAAACGCGATGGATTTCTTCGGCGATGGCCTGCAGTTGCCGTCGGCTCGTTCCTGTCGCAATCACGAAGCAATCGAAAATGCTCGTTTGCTTGGACAAATCCAATACCAGAATGTCCTGCCCTTTGTTTTCAGCCGCAGCCCTAGCCGCAAGCTTGGCACATTCGACGCTATCGGCGAGCGTTTGCTGAGAAAGGACAGTGGTGGTCGTTGCCGTATCGGGTTGTGCCATTAGTTCGCCAAATAAGTTAAGGTGGTTTCTGCCAGCGAAGTTTACTTGAAATCCAGGGAATTGTCACGCGAGAAGCCTCTGTGGTTCACTCTATCCAACTTCCTGTGGCGAGTTAAATCCACTGTTTAGCTACTATTAAGTCAAGAATCGTGAGGGGAGAATGGCTGTCCGCTGGCTAAAACTCTGAGAATTTCGTGATTCTGTGACCAAACGTGTCCAGAAAATGTTTAACTTAGTGCATTCTCAACTACCTTAATATTCCCATGTCAACCAGTCGATTTGTTTCGTCCATGCGACGCGATAGCATCCGTACCTTTTTTGACGCGTCCCCGACCGCGAGGCTGCTTCGTTCCGACAATGCGCCTCTGATCCTGGATTTTTTCCATCGCGTTTTCAAATCGGGCGAGCTCCTTTCGATCTCCCAGAGCGAATTAAGGATCCGTCTTTCGGGCTACCAAGAAGAAATCCACGAAACCGAACCGAACCTACTCGTGGGACCGCCAGAACGCTATTTGACCCAATGGTCGGACGCGGGCTGGTTGCAGCGATTTCTCGAATCGGCCTCGATCGAACCTCAATTTCAACTGACTCGCTACGCCGAAGAAGCGATCCAATTTGTCGACGCTGCCGTTACCCGCAGTTCCAATTTGGTCGGTACGGAAAGTCGCCTTCGTCTGGTCATCGACACGCTCGAAGACATTGTTCG
>JAYVBW010000277.1:0-4779 GCA_043750255.1 Pirellula sp. | reverse complement strand
CCGATTCCAGGATCGATACAAATCCGCTCAGGTGCAATCCCTCGTTCCATGAGCCAGCGATCGCGGCCTTTCAAGTAGCCAACGATGTCGACTACTACGTTCGTGTAAGCGGGGTTGTCTTGCATTGTCTGGGGTGTGCCCTGCGTGTGCATAACACAAACTCCCGTTCGCCGCGCACTGGCAATCTGGATCATTGCCGGATCCGTCTCGAGGCCTGAGACATCATTGATAATCTCAGCCCCTAAATCGATTGCGGCTGACGCTACGTCCGCTTTGGTCGTATCGATGGATATAGGGATGCTGACTTTTCCTTGTAGCCTCTCCAAAATGGGAACCACGCGACTCAGTTCTTCTGTTTGCGAGACAACTTGACTGTACGGTCGAGTACTCTCGCCGCCAATGTCCAGGATGTCTGCGCCCTGGTCTTCGAGCCTCTTTGCTTGATCGACCGCAGACTGAATAGTAAAGAATTGACCACCGTCGGAAAAACTATCGGGAGTCAAATTCAGGATCCCCATGATCAATGGCATTCTGCCGAAAACCAATTCTCGTGATCGCAACATCCAGCGATTGGAGACAGTCGGGGCGATTTTCGGGTCGATCGAGTATGGGTTAGACAAGACACTAAACGTAATTAGGAGTCGGTGGCCGATAGTGGTCCATATTGATGGACCGGAACCAATCGATGGTCTTTTTGAGACCATCCCGAAGCGGAACCTGTGGCTCCCAGTTTAGATGCTTTTTCGCAAGTGTGATATCCGGCCGCCGACGAGCAGGGTCGTCGGCGGGAAGCGGGCGCTTTTCTAACGGAACTCTGCAGCCCGAAATCTCCATCACGAGCTCAGCCAATTCGCGAATTGTGAACTCTCCCGGATTACCTATATTGACCGGTCCGATGAAATTCTGTTCGTTGTTCATTAAACGGAAGATCCCCTCCACCAAGTCATTGCGATAACAAAAGGAACGCGTTTGCTCCCCCTCGCCAAAAATAGTTATAGGCTGCCCTTGAATGGCTTGTCTAATGAAATTAGATACAACCCGTCCGTCGTACGGGTGCATTCGAGGACCATAAGTATTGAATATGCGGACGATTCTGATGTCGACTTTGTTCGATCGATGGTAATCCATGAACAACGTCTCGGCGACCCGTTTTCCCTCGTCATAGCAAGACCGAATTCCGATCGTATTGACGTTGCCCCAGTAGGATTCGGGTTGTGGATGGATGAGCGGATCACCATATATTTCACTCGTACTGGCAAGAAGGATTCGAGCACCGCACCGTTTTGCGATACCCAGCATATTGATCGAACCAAGCACGGACGTCTTAATCGTCTTAATCGGGTTGAATTGGTAGTGACCGGGTGCTGCCGGGCATGCCATGTGGTATATCTGGTCCACCTCGAGGAAGATGGGCAAAGTTACATCGTGCCGAATCAATTCGAAGTTCGACCTGGGCAGTAAATGTGCCACATTGCTCTTCTGCGCGGTAAAAAAATTGTCGAGGCAAATTACGTCGTGGCCGTCGTCAACCAGACGTTCGCACATGTGCGAGCCAAGAAATCCGGCACCGCCCGTTACAAGAATTCGTTGAAGTTTCGTCACTGTTTACCACCAAATGAGGGGATCTAACACGGGCGTACATTCGCTTCGGCAGAGAATGTTTGCGCGGCGGGGCTAAAAACTTGATTATCGATTGACTCGCAGGTACAATCCCGGGTCAAATTGCGTAATTGACGTAATTCGAATCCGCACGGTTACGGAAGAGTATGTTCTGAGAACTGTATAGATTCAATGGGATTTACAACTCAAGACAGTCTTATTCCGCTTCCATCCGTTTCTTTCAGGAGATCGTTCAAGAATGAAGTCTTTTAAATTGGGTCTAATGGCTTTGGCTTTGGTTTCAGCTGGCACAACATTGCGAGCAGACGATGCCAAGGGTAAATGCGATGCAGCATGTGCTGCCGATGCAGGAACTTGTCCAGTAACGGCAGGAATGGCAAAGCTGCCAAAGCTTTCCTACATGGTCGGAACGAAATCGCTTTGCTGCGAAGAGTCCGCAAAAGCCGTAGCAGCAGAAACAGCCTCTAAAGTCGATTACGTTGTAGGCACCGAAAAGTTTGACAGCTCAGACAAAGCCTTCGCCAGCCTTGTCACTCAGACAGAAAAGTATGTTGCCGCTTTTGCCACTCCCAGCACGTGCAGCGTTTCAGGCAAAACAACCATTGCTGGCGAATCGTTGACCTGCTCCGTGGCAGCGGGCGAAGTTGCAAACAAGGTCAAAAAAGCAATGGATAGCGTCGCTATCTCTTACAAGGTAGGTGGCCAGAGCTGCAATTGCCCAGTCGAAGCCAAGGCGTTGGCTACCGCAAAGAAAGCGAAGACTCTCTTCGTTGTCGAAAACGAAGAAACCCAATGCGAACAAACCGCACGCTTGAACTTGGCACGCGCCAAGTACAAGGCTGCATTGCTAGCAATGGCTCCAGCTAAACAAGAAGCCAAGGCTGCTGTTCAGTAGTCCTCAGTTCTAAGTCAATATTCTAAATAGATAGGCCTTGGGGAAACCCGAGGCCGTTTTTTTTACCGCATACGCTAATGCTTGCTTGCAGTTCGCAAGTAGCACCAAGAGCAGGTATGACCATCTGTCCGATTGAGGATTGTGTCTCGGACTCGGACTTTTCTCTGGAATGGACTTGCCCAAGATCGACCTCGTTGCAATTGTTACGTTCGCTACAAACGGAACCGTAACTGGTCGTTCTTGGTCGAATACGAAAAATAAGTTTATGTTGTGGTTGACCCAGGATCGGGGTAAGGCATCTGATTAATGGACGCTTGTCTGCCACCTCAAATTCAGGCCGATAGCAAGTGGCCTTCATCAAGTCGAATCAGGAATATTTATTCATGAAGTTGATACCCAAACGTCTTTTGATAGTTGCCGCCGCCGCTTGTGTTGCATGGTCGGTAACGACTCAGACCTGTCACGCTGGACCGTGGCTGGATTCGCTTTTCGGAGGTCGACTGCCAGTTTATCCAGTTGGCGTTCCTATTCCTGTTAATAGTCAGATTGCAGCCTACTCACCAGGTGGCTATCAGCCATTAGGCTACGTTCCGCCAAGCTACGCGAATTTGAGAAGCCCGCAAGTTCTTGGCTATGGCAGTTATGCCTCACCTCCGACCAACAATGCGCCGTTGATTGCTCCAGGCTTTCCCCAGCCTGTCTTCGGTCAACTGCCAACCGCCGCTTACGATTCGCAGTGGGCTCGCACGCCGGTAACCTACTATCGACCAGTAACCGCGTTTGACCCGCGTTATGGAACCACAGTGACAAGTCTTCAACCTTGCACTTCCTACCAGTACCAAGCTCTGCGTCAACCGGTAATTGCACCTCGCCCCTTGCTGGGTGAGTATGGCTTGCAAGCAAACCGTTGGCCATCCATCACCGGACCTGGATACAATCCGACCGGATTAGCCAACCCAGCGATGGTGGCACCCGTGGCTCAACCGTACCAGTACATTCCTAACGTAGGCACGCCAATGAGTAGTCAAACGAGTAGCCTCGCACCGACGATGGGAGCGGTCGGCGTGTCCAGCGGAATGCCAGTCTCAACGTTGCCCTTGAATACCATGTCCTATAACTCAGCGTACGTTGGTCAGCAGGCTACAGGTCAGCAATACCCTGTTCAACAATCGTACTACAACGGCCAAAACTACAATGGCCAGGTTGTCGTGAACCCAGCATATTCAAGCGGTTTGCCTAGTACGCCGAACGTAGGATGGTCCAATCCGACTGTCGGATCTGGCGTTATTCCTTCGGCAGCTTGGATGCCCTCGACGCCTGCATGTGCCAATGGCGTGTGTCCCCAACCCACGAACTCCCAGCCAACGAACCAAGTTCCCAGTCCTTACATTCCAGGTGCGACTTCCGTAACACCGGTCGGACCACCGACTTATTCCTCCATGCCAAATCCAAGTTACGGACCGAGCAATTTTACACAGCCAAATAACTCAAGCACCGGAATCAGTCCGGGGGCGAATGCGGCCACGACGCCGGCTATTACAAATCCATACGCGAATCCGTATTCTGCCCCACCCGGCAATGGACAAGTTTTCCCCTCAAATCAAGTATTTCCTCCAAACTCAAACCTAAGCGACCCAGAATCGACCAGAACCCCCAGCTTAGGAATGGGTAGCCTTGGAGCTAGCAATGCAACACCTAAGGCAAGCGACAAACCATGGGATGTTCAGACACTGCCGATGGTCGCGATTGATCGCAAGTCAAGTTCAAGAATCAAGGAAACTCCGACGAGCTTGAGCAGCCCTAACAGTTTGCTCAACACTCGCGACATGCCTTCGAGAATACTCAATGGGACACCCGAGATTCCACAGACTCTTGCACCGCGTGGAAACGCTGTTATGCAACCTCTAAGCGCGCCAGATGACTTCGATAGCAAGCCGCGTTGGGATCCGACACTTTTGGATCCGGACGACCGAACGGTAATGGAGCGAGCTCGTCGGCTGACTCCAAATCAATCGGAAGCGGATGACAGCATTCGACTGGTTGAAGATCGCGATTCGACCTTTTTAGCGGTGGCGATCGAAACGAAAAAAACAAATCGAAATGCAATTCAATTGGTGTCCGGCGTGGAAACCAAAGAGTCGAAGACTGTTGGAAGCGACGTAATTCGTTTTCGTCCGGTCGCGACTCTCAAGTAGGCGGATTTCAGTTACACTAGCGGCTTCCATGTCATCCTCGCATCCGTTATTGACTGCGAGAGTGGCGAA
>JAYVBW010000276.1:0-4013 GCA_043750255.1 Pirellula sp. | reverse complement strand
GACGGAGAAAGCTGGGGCAAAGCACGACAGGGATACGAATTGACCTTGGGTGAACAGATGAAATCCGTCAGCATGATGGCCAACTGGATTGGCGGCGCGACGGTAAACCGCGACAAGAAGGGCGATCCGGGCAACCGTCAGTCGCTCATTCCAGTCGCCGCTGAACGTCAACGCAAGGCGCTCGCTTTTGTTTTCAAAAACGCATTCCGCGATGAATCGTTTGGAATCACGCAACCCATTTTGGAACGTTTGACCAACGACAAATGGATCGACGAAGGGATGCGTTCCATGGGCGAATCAACGTTCCCGATCCACGATCGAATCTTGGGATACCAAGCGTCGACGTTGACCATGCTGATGAACCCGAGCACACTCCGTCGCGTGTTTGACAATGAGACGCTGGTTGCTGCCGACCAGGATGCGGTCACGCTGCCTGAGTTGATGGACAAACTTTATGCCGAGATTTGGTCCGAGTTGGACGCCAAGCCTGAAGGCGAAGTATCGGCCCGGAAACCTCGAATTAGTTCATGGCGTAGGAATCTTCAACGTGAGCATCTGGAGCGGTTAATCGATTTGGCCATTCCATCCGACTCGAACGCCGTTACCAAGCCTGTGACTGCACTGGCGCTGATGCAGCTTAAGGAACTAAAACGAAAACTAGATGCGACTCTCGAAGGTCGTAATCGCCTGGACGCCTATTCATTGGCCCACCTCGGTGAAGCGCAGACTCGGATCGTCAAGGCAATTGATGCGATCTATGTCTACAACATGCCGACTAGTTTCGGTGGAGGCGGAATATCTTTCTTTTCTTTCGGTCAAGACGGGCAACCAGTCAAGGCCAAAGAAGTTCCGGAATCGGATATGCCATAGTTTTAGCCCGACGCATTGAAAACGAACCAAAAACCCTGCGATTTTCGCAGGGTTTTTCTTTTTACCGGCCTCCGTTCCCTCGTTCCCAAGCTCCGGCTTGGCAACGCACACTCTGGAAGCTCTGCTTCCCGGACCTTGCACTCGACCGTCACACGACCAACAGTCCTTGGAACCGACGTGATGGTCCGCCGGTATCTGCAGGGTGTCGAAGCAGAGCTTCGGGGACTCTCATTCCCAAGCTTGAACTTGGGAAAGAGGGTCTAAAACTAATTGAATTCGGTGAGAAGTGTCCGAATTCCTCGAGAAAGCCAGTGCTAACGAGTTTCCGGCGGATGTAGTGAGGAATAGCAACGGTTTGCAATTTGTTGGACATTCTTCCATTCGAAGCTTGTCGAGAATGGCTGATCTGATATGTTCGATAAACGGGCAACACAGACGAGCACGTCGCAGTCTTCTTTTGGCCGGTTCAACGGGAGGTGTGGCGTATGAACTTCGAACCTGTCGGACATTCCATGGCCGAAAATGCAATGCTCGCAGAATTGCTTTCCGCATCCGATGCTTTGCAGTTGTCGCGGTACAAAGAATTCTTGAACCATTGCTGCGAAAACGAACGAAGTGGTATTCTAGACCGGTCCATGGAAGAAGCGATCCATCGAACTTCAGGCAATCGCATTCGCGGATTGTCAGTAAGGCACGTGGACGGCCAAATCATTGTTACGGGCCAAGCCAACAGCTATCAGTCACGACAACTGGTTATCGATCTTGTGAAGAGCGCAACCGAAGACTCGGGCCAGCAGGAATTTAGCGCTCGCATCGACATCTGCGTCAACGGCGATCGCCCCGAAGTCGTCTACGCTGGGTGCCCAGCCTCAACAATCGTTGCCTCCATCGAAGCGACAACGTCCATCGAATCCCATCCCAAAATGCTTGGTCGCTAATACCTCATACTCAGCGAGACGACAAACATGGGATGGCTCATTACAATCAGCATACTATTTGTTTTGATCGCGTTCGCGTTCGTCTTCATTGTTGTTTTGAGCATTTATGGTCGGCTTTGGATAGAAGCGTATTCCTGTGGTGCTGAAGTCAGCATGAGGGAGTTGATCGGCATGTCATTGCGCGGTGTCAACCCGCGCACCATAGTGACCGCGAAGATCATGGGCAAGCAATCCGGTATAGAAATTGACCGAGCGTCTGGTATGAGCAATGCCCGTTTGGAGGCTCATGCATTAGCCGGTGGCGACGTTATCAATGTAGTTTTGGCAACGATTGCCGCCAAGTATGCTCAGTTGCCATTGAGCTTCGATCGTGCAATGTCCATCGACCTCGCTGGTCGCGATTTAATCGACTCGGTCCGAACCACCGTTTCGCCCAAAGTAATTCACTGTCCTGACGTAACCGATTTGGGGCAAGCGAGCATCAGCGGTGTTTCCAAAGATGGCATCGAACTTTTTGTACGAGCTTGGGTCACCGTGCGAACCAACCTCGATCAACTGATTGGCGGTGCAACCGAGAAAACAATCATTGCACGCGTCGGCCAAGGGATCATCAGTGCGATCGGCTCGACGGAATCTTTTAAGCTAGTGCTCGAAACACCTAGCATCATTTCTAAAAAAGTTCTGGACCGAGGTCTCGATGCAAATACATCTTTCGCAATCGTCTCGATCGACATTGTGAACGTAAGCGTAGGGACTAACATCGGCGCGAGCCTGATGATTGCTCAGGCCGAAGCGGACATGAAAACGGCAACTGCCGAAGCGGAGTCTCGATTGGCTATGGCCATGGCATACGAACAAGAAATGACAGCTCGCATTACGGAACGACGGGCCGAATTGATATTAGCGGAAGCATTGGTGCCAAGTGCACTGGCTGTTGCCTACGCTCAAGGCAACTTCCACTTCTCCTCTCAGTCACCATCTAATGACAACTACCCACACATTTGCGATGGAACATCCATCGGCGCGTAAGAAAACATGAACCGATTGGCTCTAGCCTCGGGCGTCATTTTACCCGCCGTGTTGTATATCAGCAGGCTCGCACCCATGCTGCGAGGCCTCAGCTACGTACTCGGACGGAGGAAATGACTTTGGTGAGCAGCTTGGGGCAACAGGACCAATCGCAACTGCCTCGTTTCTCAAGGAGACCGTCAGTTGTTTTGCGTGTTGGTCGATTCCAAGGTATAATATAGGTCGTTTCTCTGAGAGGGACTTGGTTGCAACTCTCTTTCATCGACCTCGAGTATATGCAGCGAATTCGAAACGCATCGATCGAAGATGTGGGTAACGATGAGCTCTAACCCCCGCGACTCAGCATTGCAACTCTCCAACACTTTAACACTCTAACACTCTAACACTCTAACGCGTTTCCTTGTCCACAAACACATCCACAACCAGTCTGGCTTCTCATCCGCCTTGCATCGATATTCTCAGCGAACTTTGGCAACGCTATGCGTTTGCCAATGACGCGGGTCCGTATCTGCTGATTCCGCAAGCGGTCATGCAACCGCGAACGGAATCCGAGGTGCAAGCAATATTTAAAGCCTCGCGAGAAGCGAAGATACCAATCTCGTTTCGAGCCGGTGGAACAAGCCTTTCTGGCCAATCGGTTACCGACGGCTGGCTGGTCGACATCGGTCGCCATTGGCGAAAAATTGAACCGCTCGATCAGGGTGCTCGAGTGCGAGTCCAGGGGGGTGCGATTGGAGGAATCGTCAACGCTATGTTGCGTCCGCTTGGTCGCAAGATCGGGCCCGATCCATCATCGATTAATTCGGCTATGATGGGTGGGATTCTTTCGAACAATTCGAGTGGCATGTGCTGCGGCGTGGTCAATAATGCTTACCATACGCTCGATTCGATTCGATTTATTTTGCCCGATGGTTCTGCCTGGGATACCTCATTGCAAAACGAAGCGTCACGTTTTGAAATGGAGCAATCGGCGATCGCCGGAACTCTTTCCCAATTGAGGTCAGAGATCCTTGGTTCACCATTCCTATTGGAAAAGATTCGACGCAAGTACAAACAAAAGAACACGGTTGGCTATTCGCTCAACGCGTTCGTCGATCATGAACGTCCGTTGGACATCCTGTCTCATCTTTTGATTGGCGGCGAAGGGACGTTGGCGTTCATTTCCGAAGCGGTATT
>JAYVBW010000275.1:0-6966 GCA_043750255.1 Pirellula sp. | reverse complement strand
GGAACAGTTTTCTTATCTAAATTGCCATAGGCCCAAACATAAGCCATATCTTCCTTTACTTCATATCCGAACGGTTGGCGATTTGTTGTTGTCCAATCATTGGCCATTAAGCCGATATCAGACAGTTCACTCAAACTTTTTGGCCACCGTTTGTTTTTTACCTGATATCGCTTGACCGCCACCGATGCATACGTTAATCGGCGATTCGTTTCAAAGCGATCGAACATTTCTGCATAAGAGGAGACACCAGGGATCAACAATCTTAAAAAAATGCTTGCCTGGCTTAACGGTGGATTCGTAAAAAAGCGTGCTTCCGCAGCCTTGGCTTGCTCTACAAGCCCCACGTCGCCAGCGTCTGCACAGTGCTGCAAGTTCTCATAGGCACGCAGAACGGTCAACTTGGTGCTTGGCATAACTGGAAGCCCCAGTAACGACGGATGGATGCCAAGATTTTCTGTACTTCCAAGCTTTCGCATGTCGCTCAGTACCGGGTATGCCATGCCTCGTTCACCTGCTAAAGTTGCTCTCCAAGCTTTGGATACTTCGTGAGAAAGGTTGTTATAATTCGACAGGGCGGCTAGTTGTTCGTCATTCCAAACATCCATGGCTAGCGATCGATTGATGATATCCCTATGTATCCCATGGATTGCAGACGATTGATACTTCGTCACTATACAAAAGTTCCAGTCAAAGGCCTCGGCAACGGAGAGGAGCGCGTGAATGTCCTGTAAAGCACGGTCACTATCCGAGTGGTAAAGTGCGTGGAACGCGTCCAAGTACAAAATCCTCGCCACTGTTCGTGATTCTTGGATCTCCTCCAGCAGCGTTGCAAAGCCATTGAATTGAATTGGCATCCAGACTGGCTTTGGAAATTCATCTGCCTTAAAAATCCTTTGGATCACGGGTCGAACTTCTTGAAGGAATTCCGCGACCCTGGGCTCGTCGGGCCATTCGCTGCCGGGACGCAAGTCCGACGGTAGATTTCCGACCCCCACAACTGGCAGTTTGTCTGAAAATGAATTCGCAGCTCGGCTAAGAGTTAGGATTTCAGTCCAGGCGGCAGTCCCTTCCTTGTTTGAGATCTTTTCAAAGTATGTCGCCATCGATTCGTCGTCGATCGGTTCTCCAGCCTGACGCAACTCTTCGAGTTTTGCTTTAAGTTCGCCCGAAGCAATCGTCTCTTGGTAGCCGATAAAGCCGACGATCGCGATGAGAAGCACGATGAGAAGCACGATCGGTATGAGACTAACAAGTCCGATCCATTTCAGTCTTCGTTTCAAGATGGTCCTCCCTAAGTAGGTCCTCCCTGCCGGGGAGGACTTGGTTGTCTCGCTATTGGATTGTGTCATTTGCTAAATTCCCGTTTCGATATTCATAAACCTGAGCCTTAAGCTAGCGGCGTTAGTAAACGGATCAGTTCTTGACTTGAACCCGGCTAGCGCCTGCGGTTTAGTCGACAACAGCGGGCTGTCGCCTTGCGGCGAACACAGGCCCGGGGCTAGCGCCCACCGGTTCACACTATCACCATTTGGCTACCGTTTTTCGGCTGATGGATTACTTGGTGCATACGCGTCCGCTTGTTTTTCCCAGTCACCAAACCAAAAAATCCATGGCGCGTTGACCCTACTCCCGGTACTTGCTGAAAACGTTGTCGCAGTGAATCCGAATTCGGTAGCCGGCACATTCCACTCACGCGCAACTGCCTCTTTGGCTTGATTCATCGCCATGCTGTCATTGGCCATGAGATACTGTTTCATTCGCCAAGCCACTGTCGATACGTGTCGTTTGGAGATCAATCGAGTTCCGTTTCCACTCGTTGGAATGGCGTAACCACCAAGTGTGTGGTCCGGTGCCGAATTCGATCTCTTTTTCGCTTTTGAGTGCGTAATGGATTGGCTTGCAGCCCAATCGACTACCAGAGCGCGATAACGTGCATTCTGGCGGCCAGCTTTGTCGCCAAGTTGCGTTTCAGCGGCGCGCTGCAATTCCGTTCCGAGGAACTCGCTGGCACCCTGAAATTGTAATTCTTTTACTAGCCAGGCCTCGTATCGATCAGCGATCTGCTGAGCGTTGAGGTGAGGTGTGATTCTAGTCCCCTCGATGATTCGAATAATTGAGCGAATGGAACGCTGGTAACGCTTTAATAATTCTTCGGAAGTCCCATCATCCTGCATCCGGGCTCGAACCAGCATCGCTTCCCCCATCAGTAGCTGCCCAGCAGAGTAAGCCGAGACTGGTGCTAATCTGTCAACCGAATGCAGTTGTCGTTCAATGAACTCCAATTGCAATTCTCTCTCCTCAGCTAAAGTTAAGTTCTGAGGCAGAACATTCTGAGTTCCATAACTGCCTATGCTAGGGATGACTTCAGCAAGTTCATTCTCATTGCCGAAATCCGTAGCTGCCGCGACCGGCGTCGGATCTTTGGAAACTAAACCATTTATTTCAGTAGGCTGGCGATTGTACGAAGAAAAACGTTTAGCATCCGCCGAAAACGATCTCAATTCGCTCGCTGGCATTGACGGATAGGTACTGTACACAATGAGAAATGGTATAGCAGGCAGTATTATAACCAAAGCAAGCCATCCGCCATGCTCGAGCCAGAAACGCATACCCATTTTTGAGTCCATCCAATGGCGGGTCATTCGAAACGTCGCGACTAAGGGAATGCACGTGGTGATGCCCAATATCCAGATTGGCGACTCCAACGTTTCCATTGCAAAGGCTCCGTAAGCAAACGGTAGGCAGCCTATAACGGGCGCAATGATGGCGGCAATAATCGGGCTGCGAACAATCTGACTCATCCATTGAGTCGCAGTATAAACGGTCCACATCAGACCGCTTGCTGCGAGTAAAAGCAAACCTAATCCAGAAAGAGGACCTCCACGCTGGGCCCAATATGTTGTACAAGCCGCGACGACCGCCAAAGCAGCCGTCCCTAAGATTAGCAACGCAAAAGGAACAGTCTGTCTCGTCAGCCAAATGGTCCTAGGCGAAATACCACGATCCGACAAGAATCGGATGCGTTGATTTAAGTTGTCCCCTTGAAAAGTAACGACACCTAACCAGCTTATCGATACAAAGCAAATGATAAAACCGAGTGAAGGAAGTGACTCTAGCCAAACCGAAGTGCTTCCAGGCCGATCGAAAACAACTGCAATACCGCATAAGAAGAGCGGTATCAAAAAAAGCAGAGTCAATCCAGCGAGCATTACTCGATTTTGAGCGGCGAACTGCCAGATCAACGCCGACCATGGAGTTTGAATGGTTTGGCGATCGACGAGGGATCGGTCGAAGAAAGAAACGCCTGCGATAGCTCGCTGTGAGAATCGAGCAGGCGCAGTCGGGGCAAGTGCGCGTAGTGCAGCGATCCAGCCTAGCCAAAGTGCCAAGGCGCTTGTCGCAGCGAGTAAAACCGTCGTTAAGAAATCCGTCGTTACGGCATTAGAAGGTTTCGTCTGAGTAAAAAAATTGGCTGTGATGGTGAATGACATTGCTACGCCGACTAGGACGAGCAAGCCGACAAAAGTCGATCGAAAGGTCCATGCCGTAGCGAAACTGACAAAAAGCAAGAAGAACGAATACAGAATGCCATAAGTAACGTCCACCTCAGGTTTTAAACTTGTAAGGCCATTTGAAACAAGAAATAGAGCAAAACTGACGATCCAAACCGATGCCAAGCCAATGATTGCAGCGAAGAATTTGATTCGAATAATATCCTGCCCATGAATCGGCAATGATGCCATCCAATAAAGGGTCCGATTGTCTCTCTCTTGACCAACGAGCAACGCCCCTACGCCAGCCGCAAAGAGTCCGGGCAGCCCCAAAAAGAGCAGATTTTGCACGCTGATCTGGTCCCTTTGATAGACTGAAATCAGAAACAGCAACTGCAACACTAAACCTATTGCCGCAAGCATCAGAACTAAGGGCAACAATTGTCGAAACTCTTTCCAACACAATCGACGCAAGACTAAGCTACGATTCATGACTGCCTCCGACTATCGTTGGCTGCTTGCCCTGGGGCCTACCCGAGGGGACAGTGAATCGATCGTCATCCGACGGCGCAGTAACATTGCCACGTGTGCATGCTATAAAAATCTCTTCTAACGACGCTGGACGGCTGCGTACGCTAACGACACCTGGCCTAGCTTCAATGGACTCTTGTGCCAAATGATCGAAGCCGCGTACAACCATTCTTCGTTGCCGACCGGATGACTGTTCGCTCAAGACCTCAATGTTGCCGCTCAAACGAGGAAGTGTGATGAGCGGATCGTCGAGACTGATCGTCAACTCGGAAATGGTTTCCTTAAGATTGAGCATCGAATCCATCAAGCGAACTTTCCCTTGATGAAGGATTGCAACCCTATCGGCAACCCGTTCGACTTCGGAGATCTGATGACTCGATATGAGAACTGTCCTGCCCGTCACTGCTCGATCGACCATGCTTTCCATGAACTCGCGTCGAACATGTGGATCCAGGCCCGAAGTCGGTTCGTCGAGAATGAGCAATTCGGGGTCATGTGCTAAAGCCAATGCTAGAGCTACTTTTGCTTTCTGTCCTTTGCTGAGATGGCGGATCTTGCGATTGCGAGGAACTTCAAAATGGCCAATCGATTCTCCGTATCGTTCCAAAAATCCCTCCTCGTAAAACGATGCGGTAAACCATCCGATTTCATCGACTCGCATCCAATCGTAAAGGGCTGGCGAATCGGAGACGTACCCGATCCTCCTGCGGATTTCGAGCGCATCGCGACTGGGGTCGAATCCGCAGACAGTGCATTGCCCGGCGGTTGGACTCTGAAAGCCGGTCAAGATACGAATGAGCGTGGTCTTGCCGGCGCCGTTCTCGCCTAGCAAGGCAAACACCGATCCACTTGGGACCTTTAAATCGATTCCTCGAAGCGCTTCGCAGCCGGGGAACCGCATTTCTAAACCACTTACTGTAATACTATCGGACATCATCTCACCTTAGGATCGACTCGATGGATTCCAAACACAGTTTTGCCCTTTTGTAGAACGGCACTCCGTGCTGTTTTTACACATTGAACGGCACGGAGTGCCGTGGATCACTAACTCGACGAAGGCAAATTACCTTCAGAACTAATCGTGGCGACATTGCCATCGAGTTTATTGAGTTGCTTTGAAACAAGCTCGCGAATCTCATCGGCCTCGAGACCGCCATGCAGCGCTTCAGTCAACGCGACCTTCAGACTCTCGGCGATCATCGATCGCCGAATCTCCTTGCAGCGTTTGATGGCTCCGGCGCAAACGACAAGCCCGCGACCGCGAAGAGTTTCTAAGACGCCGTCAACTTGAAGCTCCTGGTAAGCGCGAGCAACCGTGTTCGGGTTGATCGCCAATTGAACACTCAAAGCTCGGACGCTGGGCAACATTTGCCCAACCTTGAATGTCTCCTCAGCGATTGCGAACGTGACCTGCCGAACAATCTGCTCGTAGATCGCAACGCCATTGCTTTCATTGATCGTAAAAAACATCATTAAAACTCCCAGTCCCGCGAGGCAGTACCAGTGTACTGGGTATATGGTACGGTGGTTGCCTAGTGGAGTCAATTGGTAGTGAGGGGGAATTTTACAGAATTTGTTTTAACGCGACATAGTCCGATGCAATCGATTAGAATTCACGTCAAATTTTCACAGGAGAATCGTTTGTGGCGCAAGTTCAATCCGGACTCGATCTGTTAGTAGCTCAGAAATTTAGACCACTTCGCGGCAAACGCGTTGGACTGGTTACCCATCCTGCTGCCGTCGATGCTCAGTTTCGGAGCGCCGTTGATTTATTCGCATCTGCGGACGGCGTAAAATTAGTTACGATCTTCGGCCCGGAGCATGGGTTGCATGGTCAAGCTCAGGATTTAATTGGTGTTGCTGCCAACGAAGCTAAATCAGTACCTGCCGCCGTTTACAGTTTGTACGGAACAACGGCCGCTAGCCTTAGACCAACCACCGAGCAGCTCAAGGGCATAGACGTATTAGTGGTGGATCTGCAAGACGTCGGGAGCAGATACTATACTTTCCAAGCTACTATGCGGTATTGTTTGGAGGTAGCTTTGCCGCTCGGCTTACTGGTCATGGTGCTTGATCGCCCTAATCCTCTAGGTGGCATCGTTGTCGAGGGGCCTGCTCTGCGAGCAGGTTATGAAAGCTTTGTCGGCGCGCATGACCTAGCTATTCGGCATGGATTGACGGTCGGCGAATTGGCTATGCTTTACCAACAGGAGTTAAAACTCGGGCCTGGAGAAGTTCGTGTGATCGCATGCGAGGGTTGGAAGCGACGCGACTACTTCGATGGTACGGGGCTGCCGTGGGTACTCCCGTCTCCGAACATGCCCACTTTGGAGACCGCAATAGTTTACCCTGGCCAGTGTTTAATCGAGGGGACTAATCTGAGCGAAGGGCGTGGCACGACGCGACCTTTTGAAATCTGCGGTGCACCTTGGCTGGATGCTAGCAAGCTGGCTAACAAAATGAATGCTGAAAAACTTGCCGGGGTAACATTCCGACCCGCGTGGTTTCGCCCAACGTTTCAAAAGCACGCAGGCAAGGATTGTGGCGGCGTGCAGTTGCATGTGACCGACCGCAGCGTCTTTCAATCCGTGCGAACGAGTTTGGCATTGTTGGCGACCATGCGTGAGATGTCGGGCGATCAGTTTGCATGGCGGACTGAAGTCTATGAGTTTGTAAGCAATCCGATAGCGATCGACTTGCTCTTCGGCTCCGATCGCGAACGGACCCAGATAGAAGCGGGGCGTCCATGGCGTGAAATCGCTGCAGTTTGGGAATCGGAGGAACGAGCATTCGATCACCGCAGGCATGCGGCGTGGATGTATTCATAAGCGGTGCTTAAAGCGGGTTAGCGCAAGAGTTTTGCCCTTTCAGGGCGATATTGCCATTGGGCAATACGACCCAGGGCGGCGCTTCGCGACGTTCCGTCCCTGCGCTCTGCCCTGGG
>JAYVBW010000274.1:0-7734 GCA_043750255.1 Pirellula sp. | reverse complement strand
AGCGGTGCGACGCTTAGTCAGTCACATGCGTGGCAGGCGTTCCAATTCGCATCTGTTGATCAGATGAATGTTGCTCAGTTTGGGCGGAACGGATTGGTTGTAAGTCGGTTGGCACCCTACGAGCATTGGGAGCCTTTTCGGGAAGAGGCACTTCGGCTTTGGCAGGTTTACAGTGAACTTGCCGCTCCACCCGAAGTTCAACGGCTAGGAGTTCGATACATCAATTTATTGCCAATCGACTCGATTTCAGAGGCCGGAAAGCTGTTGGCGACAGTTCCGACTTTTCCTGGCACATTCGGACTTCCCGTCGATCAATTCACGCACCAGACCAAGTTTGAGGTGCCAAACAAGGAATATGCCATGAATTTGATTCAAACTATTCAACCTGCTCCCCCAAATGCTGAACATCGACTAAGTTTAATCGTAGATATCGACGTCTTCACAACCTTGGCGAAGGTTTCGAATGATGAGTCGGAACGGAACCGGATGTTAGCAGAGATGCGGTGGATCAAAAACAAGTCGTTTTTCGGCCTCTTTACCAAATCGGCCATCGATCAATTTAGGGAGTGAGCAATTGTTGACGGCGCTTTCACGTTCAGCAGGCCCGGCGGCACGCGAGGTTGAGCGACAGGTCGATTCTGTGAATCGAAAACTTCGTCGTTCAGCCAAGTTTGGTGTAGAAAACCATATTCGAAGTGAGTTGACAGAAGTCTTCGAGGAATGCAGCAAGCCTAATTGGGATGGTTATAACGCCTTACCAGTTACTTACGACTCGTATCTACTGGTTGAGCGATTTTTGATCGCATTGCCACTTGGCATGCCTTTGCCGAGTATTGGAGCTGAACCAGACGGTCAGTTCACTTGCGAATGGTGTACTGGCGCGCGTCGCTGTTTGTCAATTAGCTTCGATCCTGCGGGTGATTTGCATTTCGCAGCGTTAGCTGGACCAGGGCGGGCTTGCGGGTCGGTACCTTTTGTTGACTCAATTCCGCAGACCATCCTTGACTTGATACGGCAGGTTTGTTGATGTTGTCTGTCAGTCTAGTGCCTCCCGTTGGAGCGAATGAAAAACTCTCTCGTTTTGTGTTGAGCAGTCGACACTTTCGTAAAGATGCAGGGACGGTAAAGGCAGATGCGTTCGTCCCTCATCCTTATGAAGAGCTTTCGGTGAATCGAGATTTGGGAGCGACGGACGACGAGACGTGGGCCATTGGCCGTGCTGTTGCAAACGGACAGAAAAAGACCCTTTATGGCCGAGGCGATGTGATTTCGGCGACTTACCATAGTCAAAAACTAAAGACGATCGAAGCACCAGTCCTTGGAAATCCAAATCACGTCAACGTCATTGGTTGGAATAGGGACGACAAGCCGTCTCAGAAACTGATTGCGCAAGAGATCGCGGCAGTGGCCAAGTTCGTTAAACCACCCATCTTGGATGGCTGACTACCTGTGGAATTCCGCATATCTGACACGTTCACAGCAAGCTCAGCCAAGCTGACCGGCGACGAGGAGAAGTCCGGCAAGATGCTTCGTCATATCGTGATGTTCAAGTTCAAAGAGACTAGCAGCAAGGATGACATTCAGAAAGTTGTCGATGGATTTCGTTCGCTGAAAGTGTCCATTCCACAGGTTGCATCGTTCGAATACGGCACTGACAACAGCCCCGAGGGATTGTCCAACGGATTTACGCATTGTTTTCTGGTGACGTTCAAATCCGAAGCGGATAGGCAAATATACTTGCCCCACCCCAAACATAAAGAATTCATCGAGATCCTAAAACCTCACCTTGATAAAGTGCAAGTAGTCGACTACTGGGCTTCGGAATGAATAGTTTTGAAAACGACACTGCTCAATACGGCCTAGGGCGGCTCAAGCCACTCGAAGCAACAACTTCGCGAAAGATCTTATAATCAAGGCTCGCGTCAACGAGTGCGCCACGAAGGCAATCGACATGGGGTATGATGGCACATGGGGTATGATGGTGGCCTGAGTCGTTTTGGATTATGAATGCAGTTCAGATTATGGCAACTACTTTGAATCGGATTCCTATGCGAAAATCGGTGTACTTTTCAATTTCCGTGGCGATTCTTTCGACATTCTTTTTCGCCACAGATGGTCGTTCGGATGCTTTTACCAAACTGGAACTGAAAAAACTCGAAGCGGTGCATCGTGCCATTGAGGCATTGAAGCCTGAATGGAAAGCGTTGTACAGGGACGGTCCCTTTCACGAACATCGCGCGAATCTGCATGTCCACTCGCACTGGTCCCACGATAGTCGGGGAACCATTGACGAGATCGTGTCGGCAGCCAAGGCAACTGGGACCAGCGTACTCATGTTCAATGAGCACCCCGCCGATCACTACGATTTCTTCACGGAGGGCCATCAGGGAATAAAGGATGGCGTGTTGCTCATTCCAGGAGCTGAGTCACAGGGCTTCCTTGCGTTTCCAACGATGAGCCTAAGAGGTATGAACACCCCGACACCACAGGATTTTTCGGATTTAGTCCGCAGCCGCAGCGGACTCATTTTTGTTTCGCATCTCGAGGAGCGAATGGATTGGAACGTTCAAGGCATCACGGGCGTGGAAATCTACAATACACATGCGGACTTCAAGGATGAAACGAGAATGATCGATGCGATGCGCAATCCCTTGTGGTTGTTGAAAGCGTCCGCAATGGTTCACAAGTATCCCCAAGAATCGTTTTCCGCACTTCAAGACTACCCAGGCGACTACTTGAAACGTTGGGATGAACTCTGCGCTATCGCTCCGCATACCGGCGTGTCGGCGAATGATGCGCACCAGAATGTAGGCATGGTCGCGCATTGGGTCGACGGAGACAAAGCGAGAATCGAAGACCCACTGGGAAAGTTGTTGATCGAATTGCCTTTGGCGGCAATTCCAGGCAGCAAGGAGCTGCGACAAGGTAAACAGGTCGGCGATGAGTTGTTCCGATTGCTATTGGATCCTTATGAAAATAGTCTGCGACATGTTGGCACGCATTTGCTGCTAACCGAGTTCAGCGAAAAAGCAGTGCGTGAATCGCTCGAATCAGGAATAGCGTTCGTTGCCTTTGATTGGCTCGCGGATTCTACTGGCTTCGATTTTGCAGCCCACGCCAGCGGGCAGCGATATGAAATGGGCAGCCAACTTGTTTTTTCAAACGGCTTGAGCCTTCAGGGGCAGGCTCCGCTTCCTGTCCAATGGCGGCTACTGCATAACGGTAAACTTGTCGAGGAATCCACGGGCAGAACAATCCGATTCCCGGTCTCACAACCTGGAAATTACCGAGCCGAAGCCTGGCTTGACATCGACGGTGAGCGCATGCTCTGGATTCTTTCGAACCCATTGTACATCGCGCCCTAAAGCGCCTTCACGTCCTACTAATTTGCGATTTCGTAAACCGGCGGGCGCTAGCCCCGGGCCTGAATTCGCTTGCGAAATCGCTTAATACGCAGCCCGAGGCTGGCGTTGACGGCTCAGTAAAATAATTCCCATTGACCTCCTACCTAACGGTCTCTCTTATGAAACTAAACACATCATTCCTCGGTTCTCTCCTACTTATCCTATATCGCTTTGACATTGGAATCGGGGACCAAGGATTCGCGGCGGAGCCGATCTTTAAGGCCGGAGCTGCTAAACGTGACATCACCCCGCAGGAGCCGGTGCCCATGTGGGGGTATGGGGAACGGCATGCCCAGCTAAGCAACGGCACTCTCGATCCGCTCCAAGCGTCGGTCGTCGTCATCCAAGCAGGCGGTCGCAAGCTCGCCATCGTCGGTCTCGATCTCGGTCGCTCGCCATCGGAGCAATTGCTCCAAAACATACGCGATCGCATCCAATCCGAAGCCGGAATCGAGCATTCGTTTATAGCTGGATCGCACACGCACCACGGACCTGTGCTGGAACTAAGTAACGAAAAAGGCAAAGGAAAAGGTCGCTTCGACGCGGCGATCCGCTACTATCAGCAACTCGAGGACGCCATCGTCGCGGCCATCGTTGAAGCAGACAAATCACTCTCGCCAGCGAAGCTAGCGACAGGCGCAAAAGACATCGATGGATTCAACCGCAATCGTCACACCAAACTGCAACCTCCGCCTGTGGATCGTTCCCTGGCGGTCCTGCGACTTGATGACGCCGCCACGGGAAAACCGATCGCGGTCCTCGTCAATTTCACTGGCCACCCGACCAGCATTTCGGCTAAGACGCTCGAGTTTTCAGCCGACTACGTTGGTGCGATGAAGGCGACGGTTGAGGAGGATTTTGGCGGCATTGCCATCTTTATGCAAGGTGCCTCGGGAGACCTCTCTATAAATAAAGGAGCGCATGGCGATCACCTAGGATTCGGCCAAGCGCTAGGTCGCGAAGTGGTGAAGCTCGCTGCATCGCTGCAGCCTGTCGTGGTCGACAAGCCTTCGCTGGAAGTCAAAGAAGAACGATTTCAATTTGACTCTCGCACGGACTTAAGCAATCCGGTGGTTCGCGCCGCTTATTCAGTGGCGTTCTTTCCCGAATTGGTTGCGAATTTTAGTGACGAATATGTGGACGGTGTTCGCCCTCGGCTGACGGTGGCGCTGCTAAACGGAGACATCGCGATGGTCGGCGCTTCGGGAGAATTTTTCTGTCACCACGCAATTCGGTTGCGCGAGCGGGCACGGACTGGGCAACTTTTCTTTTTCGGCTATTGCAATGGCTATCACCAATACTTCCCAACCATAGAGGGTGCAGCTGAGGGCGGCTATGGTGCGGATAGCCAGGTTGCACCTGCTGCAGTGGGTGCGGGCGAACAATTGATGAACACAGCGCTGATGTGGTTATTTCAAATGCGAGGCAAATTGAAGTGAAACGCAAGCGAAGAAATATGTCGGAGTCACTTCGGCGCCTGTTGGTGACGGCCTTTACAGGTTAGAAGCGAGCCGATATGGGTTGAAATTGTTTCGGATGTAGCGGCGGCGGAGATGAGAATGGTCTCCCCAGAAATTCTCTCGCGAGCCAGTGCGAGGACTTCACCCTCCAGACCCATCTTTCAATTCAAGCTCAATTCAAGTTGCAGATTTGGATGGCCCCGGGACTAATGATTCTATTTGTTGGTGGGAACAAAAGAAAAATCTTGTGTTTACACGTCATTCGAGTGAGCGAGACAACTGTGCGCAGGCAACATGCACCACGAACGACCTAACTCTTTCCCTTGAAAACGGTCCCGGAAATCCCGAAACTCATTCGGCTGGCGGCGTCGGGTGACATTGAACCTCAGTTTCCGACAACGCACTGACCGTTGTTGCCGAATCTGAACTAGTTGCAACCGAACCTTTAACTTTTGAGACAAAGCCTTTGAGTCCATTAGCCGGGGCGGTCGGTACGGCTACCACTGTGGATTGACTGCTTTCCAAATTTGATGGTGATGGCGACTGTGGACGCTGGGTAGTGGTCACCGCAGATTTTACCTGCTGTGTCGCGGATGCTGGCCATCTGTTTGCAAGCGATCGAATTGGGTTCGCCGAGGCTTCGGTTCTTTCAAATTTCCCACCTGATTGCTGACTCGAACCAACCGACTCCTTTGTTTGCGAAGGTGAATTTGGAACCGTGAAGGTGGGTTTGCGACGAAGTTGTGATACGTCGCGAAGCGGCTCAAAAATGGCGTTGACCGGCCTCGGTGGCTGAGGCTGGGACAGGGACTCGATCGGAGCAATGGCGGATGGAACGGACGGCGTCAATGCCGTTGGAGACCGTTCACTCGCTCTATTCGAAACAGGCTCGGGTATTTTACTTTGGAGTGAAAGGGCCGATTTGTCATGTTGTTCGCTCCTTCGCCGCTCTCGCTTTTTGCTTTTCCCAGTCTTCTTTGTGGTCAAGACGTTCGGGGCGAGCGACTTCGAAGCTTCAACGATTTCACCGTCTGCGACCTTCTTCGTTTTGCTGGCTCCCATCTTTGTCGATGGAGCACGCGTTGGCCTAGTTTTTTGTTCAGACCGCTTTGTCTGGCCTCGGATATACCAAGCTATTCCGACGAGTGCCAATGCAATCGGCAGCAACCACCACAGACTATAACTAGTTGAGCCAACGGCTGGTTGGATGTCTAAAAGTAGTAATGGATTCAGTGCAATTTGGACCATAAGCATTTGAAAAAATAAAATCATCTAAAGGAGCCAAATTCACATTTGGACAAGGGCCGTATTCTTGAAGTAGACCTGCAATTCTATTTGTCAGAATGCCAATTGTGAATAGGCGTTGCATTTCGACCAAAAATAAGCAACGCGGATGGATGCGTTTACTTCAACGCTGACGGTTCCAGAAATGTATTTTTTGCATTGATCTTTGGATTTGCGATTACCTGAATATTGCCATCTGGCCAGGTGATTTCGACTTGCTCCAAAGTTTCGTTCGATGGAAAACCACAGTGGATCAAGTAGGGGTTTTGGGACAGGAAGCTACCTCCTCCGACAATGTTCCGAAGATAGCTTTTCTTGTTTGTTCGAAAGATTACTCTCGATCCTACGCAATCTCGATTGGATTGTGTGCCAATGAGCTCAAAAATGCACCAGTTTCCAGCAGCCTTCGTTTTGTTTTCTAAAATCACAGCCGGTTCGTTGACGTGAGATATTGCTAAGTCGAGGTCACCGTCCTCTACCGTCTGGCTTAAGTCCAATCTGCAAACCGATCGGGTGAAAAGTTGTGTCGCTGTTGTTCAAGTAAATTTCGTGAGGAAGCCCCTCGAACGCTGCGGGCGCACAAATATCGCGGGTGGTTGTAGACGGCTTGCATTCTGGGTTAGTCGTTTGCTGCGACTATTCCAATGAACTATAATCGGCAACTCCTGCCGCCCGTCGCCATCCATCCGGTTGAAATAAGCAATACCAATGTCGGCTGTAAAGAATCGAATCCATTTAGACCGTATGAAGATTGCAGTTAGATTCGGTTCCGTTGTTGGATTCATAGGTTGCGTAATTTCATTCCTCACTGATTCGGCCAGTCTTTATTCGCAAGACCCTGTCGAATCAACGATTCAACCATTCCTTCAAACCTATTGTATTGATTGCCATAGCGGTACAGAACCAGAAGGAAAATTGGACCTCGGCGCGCTCCAAACGCGTGAATCCATCTCCGATCGGTTTACCCTGTGGAAAGAAATCGAACGTCGTGTCGCAAACGGAAACATGCCGCCCAAAGATGCTGCTGCGTTTCCTTCCGAAAAGGATAGGCAGAGGTTTAAGGATCTCATTCAAAAAACGCGTCGCGAGGAGGCAATTCGGTTTGCGGGCGATCCTGGCATTGTTTCTGTTCGACGGCTGAGCAATGCAGAATACAACAACACACTGCGAGACTTAACCGGAACAGACATTCGGCCCGCACGTGAGTTCCCAGTAGATCCTGCTAATGAAGCGGGCTTCGATAACTCGGGCGAGTCCCTGACTATGTCTCCTGCTCTACTTAATAAATACTTGGCCGCAGCTCGTGAAGTGTCAAATCACATGGTCCTGACGCCAACCGGAATTGCATTCGCTCCACATCCGGTTGTGACTGATACCGATCGCGACAAGGTTTGCGTCCAACGCATTGTCGACTTTTATAACAAACAACCCACCGATATCGCAGATTATCTTTATGCCGCTTGGAAGTCTCGTATCGCTAACCATTCCATTCGAAGTGTCTCTCTAGAAAGACTGGCAGAGGAGCATCGGCTCAGTCCGCGATACTTGAGTACGATTGTTAACTTACTGAACGAAGCGGACACCGA
>JAYVBW010000273.1:0-4584 GCA_043750255.1 Pirellula sp. | reverse complement strand
CCCCAAAGCCTCAAGGATTCAGCAGCACGTCGAGATCGGAAATTCGCAAGAGGCCAAAACGCCGCCGCCTGCTGCTTTGTCGTCGGTTAGTTTTCGGATCAGGTCCATAATTCAGTGGCGATGAAATGTAGGATGAGCGATCGCATCTATCGAAGGTCCAGCGTAGATACTTCGCCCGCCGTCGACTGGTAGACAAACACCTGTGATGTATTCGTGTGTTGCCAGAAAGTAAGCAGCTTGTGCAACGTGCTCCGGCTGGCCATGGCGTTTTAGGAGACATTGTTGCAGTATTGCATTTGCCCTTTCTGGTAAAATGGATGGGTCCAACATTACGGGACCAGGCAGTATCGCATTAACTCTTACGGCAGGATTCCGTGTTGCCAACTCGATCGCTAAAGAACGAGTCATCGTTTCGATCGCTCCCTTGCTCGCAAAATATGCAGAAAAGTCTGGGTATGGACGCAGCACGGCCCAATCGCCGACTAATACGATTGCTCCACCGTTGGGCTGTGATGTCATATGCAAACCGGCCGCTTGGCTGCATAGGAAAGTACCTAGTGTATTCACTTCGAACTGCCGTCGCACATCTTGTGCCGTAGTGTCTTCAAAGGATCGCCAATCCCATACGGCAGCTGAATTGACTAAAACATCGAGTCGTCCGAAATGTTGAACAATGCGTTGCACCGACGTTTTGGCGAAATCCGGCTCCTCCACAGAACCGCGAACGACAATTGCATCGGTACCAGCGTGGATCATCTCCGAAGCGCTCAGGGTTGCGATTTTGAATGAGGTGTTTGCGTGGAGAGCTATTCGGTATCCCTGCGACGCAAAGTGTTTTGCGATGACTTGACCGATCCGAGGTGCTCCGCTGCCTGTGATCCAAGCGACACGTTTTTCTCGCGTTTCCAGGTTTGACTCCGCTTTGATTGGCAGGGTAGCATTTGCTTCAGCATTATTGTTATTCATAGATTTGCTTTATCCTATGCGGAAAATCAGCGTTGCGCAGTACCTTTGGCCTAGGCTGCATACAAATTACGGTGCCGTAGGAACATCTGGGGTGCCCATGCCTTACCACACGGACTAGAATCAAGGATTGTTCATTTCCCCAGAAATTTTCGTCCCCGCCTCCAGGCGGAATTGCAGCAGTCCAGTCGAGGAGCCCGTAGTGAGGCAAGCACTGATTAGCGATATTCACGGCAATTTTGAAGCTCTTCAAACTGTGTTGGCGGATATTGCAAGCCAATCCGTTGACCAGATTATTTGTTTAGGAGATATCGTAGGTTACGGACCTAACCCTTGTGAATGCCTCGACTTAGTGATGAAGAAAACGGCGTTTACTATTCTTGGAAATCACGACCAAGCTGCACTTTTCGATCCCGAAGGGTTCAATCCCGTCGCGCTCCGGGCTATTTACTGGACGCGAGATCGGTTGGACTCTGGGATTTTGAGCGTAGTGAATAGGCGGTGGGACTATTTGAGTGAGTTGCCGAAATTGCACCACCAGGACAAATTTATGTTTGTTCATGGTTCGCCTAGGGATCCGACCAACGAATATGTGTTCCCGGAAACCATTTATGACAAAAACAAAATGGAGAGCATCTTCACCAGAGTTCCGCAGTATTGTTTCCAAGGGCATACACACATGCCGGGGATTTTCACACCGGACCTGGAATTTATCAAGCCGTCACAATGCGATGGCGTGTTCGCTCTTGGTAAGGAAAAGTTGATGGTGAATGTGGGTAGCGTTGGCCAACCGCGGGACGAGGACAATCGAGCTTGTTACGTAATTATCGACCACGACGCCCGAAAGTTGTTTTTCCGTAGAGTCGAATATGATTTTGAAATCACTTGCCAAAAGATTTATGGCGTGAGTGAACTCGATAATATGCTTGGCGATCGTTTGCGCACTGGGCGCTAAATTGGGATATTCCCCTACTCCAATAGAGAAACATCCATTTGTGCGCACTGCAATCGTAAGCGACGTTCATGGTAACTTGGAAGCGCTGCAATCTGTACTGATGGATATTGAGTCACAGCATTGCGATCGGATCGTTTGCCTCGGTGACGTTGTCGGATATGGTGCAAACCCATGCGAGTGCCTCGATATCGTTTCGAAGTTTGAACAATGCGTTTTGGGGAACCACGACTACGGTGCGTTGATTGATCCCGAAGGCTTTAGTACGGCAGCGGAACAAGCCATCTTCTGGACGCGAAGGCAGATCGAAAATAACACACATCCTGCGGAGGCCCAGCGACGTCTTGAGTTTTTGGCTCGTTTGCCTCGTACCATTTCAGAGGAAAATATACTCTTTGTACATGGTTCGGTTCGGAATCCGCTCAACGAATACGTATTCCCGGAGGATGTCTTCAATCGTCGCAAGATGGAGAAGCTCTTTTCTATGATCCAGGGTTACACCTTTCAAGGCCATACGCATGCCCCTGGCGTTTTCACTACCAACATGCAGTTTCTGAGGCCGGATGAGTTCGGGTATCAGATGAAATTGCCCAACGACAAAGCGATGATCAACGTCGGGAGCGTTGGACAGCCACGCGACGGTGATTGGCGCAGTTGCTATGTGATACTTGAGTATCCCAATATTGAATTCCGGCGTGTCGAGTACAATATTGACATAACCGTAAGCAAAATATTTGCGATTCCTGAACTCGATAACTTTCTTGGCGAACGACTTCGCGAAGGTAGGTAGCGGGCGACAAACACGCCTGAGCACCGTTCCGTTAGTTCCCAGTTCCTTGCCTGGCAAGAGGATTAATAATGGCCAAGAAGCGGCTTCAAACGGTTGCGTCAGGCTTGCCTGATGATTAAATTCCGTACCTGTGAAACAAGCCCCCGTTAACTATGTCCGTGGTCTTGAATTTCCACGCACGCGGCTGCGCCGGTTAAACATGACATATCCAATTTAGGTTGCTAGCTTCTTGTAGCGGAAGCGATGGGGCTCATCGGCTTGCATGCCCACTCGATCGCGTCGTTGTTGTTCATAGGTCTGGAAATTACCTTCGCACCAGTGAACGTAACCGTCACCCTCGAAAGCCAAAATGTGCGTCGCGATTCTATCGAGGAACCATCGATCGTGAGAGATTACTACGACGCAGCCAACGAAGCCGAGAATCGCTTCCTCGAGGGCTCGCAGTGTATCGATATCCAAATCGTTCGTCGGTTCGTCGAGCAGTAAAACGTTGCAACCGCGTCGCAATAGTTTTGCCAAGTGCACTCGGTTGCGTTCTCCACCGGATAGATTACCAACTTTCTTCTCCTGGTCGGTACCTTTAAAATTGAACTTCGACACGTACGATCGCGAGTTCATTTTCTTGCCTCCCATATCGATCCAGTCGTGACCGCCAGAAATCTCTTGATAGAGTGTGTTGGTATCCGTGAGCGAATCGCGAGATTGATCCACGTAGCCCAACTCGACTGTGTCACCGATTCGCAGAGTTCCCGCATCCGGTTTGTCTTGACCTGTGATCATGCGGAACAAAGTGGTCTTGCCAGCACCGTTGGGACCAATTACACCAACAATACCCCCGGCAGGTAGACGGAAAGTAAGATTGTCGATCAGCACGCGATCGTTATAGGATTTGGTAACTCCTTCGGCGTGTACAACCACCTCGCCAAGGTGTTTGCCTGGCGGAATTTGAAACTCTAGCTCGTCAGGTCGCTCCTCGAACTGCTGTGCAGCGAGTTGTTCGTACGAGCTGATACGCGCTTTATTCTTGGCTTGCCGGGCCCGCGGTGACATGCGGATCCACTCGAGTTCTTTATCGAGTGTCTTTTGTCTCGCTTGAGCCGATTTCTGTTCGATCACCAGCCGTTTCTGCTTTTGTTCCAGCCACGATGTGTAGTTACCTTCGAACGGATAGCCCGAGCCACGATCCAATTCGAGAATCCACTGAGCGACGTTGTCCAAAAAATAGCGATCGTGCGTCACTGCGACAACGGTTCCCGCGTATTGAGCCAGATGCTGCTCGAGCCAGTTGACCGCCTCTGCATCGAGATGATTCGTTGGTTCGTCGAGCAAAAGCAGGTCGGGTTGTTGAATAAGCAGCTTGCACAATGCGACACGGCGAAGTTCACCTCCGGAAAGCTTGTCAACGCTTGCATCCCCTGGGGGCAGGTTCATAACTGCCATCGACATTTCCACTTGTCGGTCAAGGTCCCACAAGTTTTGTGCGTCGATGATATCTTGCAGCTTGGCCATCTCGTCGCAAAGCTTTTCCATCTTCTTGTCATCGGTCACCTCGCCGAGCAAGTTGGAGATTTCGTTGTATCGATCAATGATCGCGCGACGGGGAGCGACCGCTTCCTCAACGTTTCCTTGTACGTCTTTGTTAGGATTGAGTTGTGGTTCCTGCGAGAGATAGCCAGCGGTGTAACCGTTAGCAAGTCTTGCGGTACCGTCGAAGTTCTTGTCCGTGCCGGCCATGATTCGTAGTAATGTGCTTTTCCCAGCACCATTGGAACCGAGGACTCCGATTTTGGCTCCAGGATAGAATGCGAGAAAGATGTCCTTAAGAACTTCTTTTTGACCATGACGCTTGGTCAAGTTTTCGATTTGAAAAATGTACGAA
>JAYVBW010000272.1:0-5725 GCA_043750255.1 Pirellula sp. | reverse complement strand
GTCAAAGTAGTAGGCACATTCCATGTGCCGTCCACCTAGAATTCCATTAAATGCTGACGAGCAGACGGCACGGCGGAGCGTGCCTGCTACTTTTGTCGGTTGTGCCCAAAAGGGCGTTGCGGCGGTTTTTGCTTTGACTGACAAAACGAAAAACGGTGGGATCCTCGTGCTGTATTATTTATCGCACCTGACGCACTTCAACCGCATCGATAATGTCAGGGGAATCTCCAGCTTGCTGAAAGGGGGCTGGGATTTGTCTCAGTTGCGTCGCGACTCTAACCAGACGCTCTTTGAGCAACTCGCCAGAGCAAACAAGAAAGACCATGATGGCGATAATCATTAATGGCCAATTCCAAAATAATCCCGTGATGAACATGAGCACTGCCATGACTTGACCGAAGCGAGCCGCATAACGTGTGGCCTTGGCATAAGGCATCAACATAGCGAGCATGCTTCTCAGAACCCGACCTCCATCCATTGGGAACGCAGGCAACATATTGAATACGGCGAGTATTACGTTGGCAATTAAGAGCTGTTCTAAGGGTCCGAATGCGCCGATACTTTCGGGGGAAATCTGATCGAGACTGGCTCGAATGGAAAGACCTAAAAACAGGCCAGATGCGATGACTAAGTTGACCATGGGGCCAGCAATTGCAACCACCAATTCAACAAATGGCGATCGTGTGAAATCGGCCATGCGAGCAACACCCCCGATCGGATACAAAGTAATGTCCAGGGTGGGAATGCGAAACCATTTCCCAGCAAGTGCATGCCCCATCTCGTGCAAAAATACGCATCCAAAGACGGCAAATATAAACCCGACGGCCGAAGCTGCAGGACCCAATCCGTGTCGGATGTTGGAGAGTCCAACATAGAGAGCTAGAAACCAAAAGGTCCAATGAATATAGACCTTGATGCCGAGCAGTTTTCCCAAATATGCGGTTTGAAACATGTTCCTTGATAAGTCAATTCAAAAGTGAAAGCGCTGAATACGGTTATTACCGGAGTCAACTACATAGACCCGGTTCTTCGAATCGACCGCTGCAGCCCATGGCTGGTTGAGTTCTCCCGGCGAATTACCGGCGACACCCCAACTGGCAAGCGGTTTGCCATTGCGGTCCAAATTTTGTACACGATGGTTTCCGAATTCGCTAACGATGATGGTTCCATCTTTAGCAAAGGCCATCCCGTACGGATATTGGAATTGACCAAGTTCAGTACCCTGATTTCCAAAAATCGTTACGGAACGAGGCTTCGGTTCACGCCAGTCGATCACTTGAATCCGATGGTTGCATGCGTCTGCAACCCAAAGGAGTCCGTCGTCATCGATAGCCAAGCTTTGAGGTCGACTAAATTGGAGCGGGCCATCGCCATGACGACCCATTCGATCTATGTACTTGCCGTCGCTAGTGTATTTGTGAATGCGATCGAACTCGCCGTACTCGCCGCAATAGTATTCTCCATTGGTCGCTCGGGCAATGTCGGTAACGAACGCAAATTGTCCCGGATCTGGGCCGTTATTGCCACCAATCGTCTTTTCTTCGATCAAATCCCCGCTGGGTGTGTAAAACAAGTAACGATAATAATGCGTATCTGCTACCATGATTAAGCCATCCGTATCGATGCTTAGACCGGTCGGTTTTCCTGAATCAATTGCCGGTGTACGCCAACCCAGAATGAATTTGCCCTCGTTGTCAAACTTTTGAATGCGGCCTGTTTTATCGACAATGTAAATCATTTCGTGCGCATCAATGGCTATCGCTCTCGGTTTGTGGAAACGACCGTCCGCAAGGCCTCGTTGACCAATTATTAAGTCGGGAGCAACTAAGGGAACTCGTGTAAACGAACTTGAACACCCAGTTTGGAAAAGTGCGATTGGTGCGAAACACAATCCAACTCTTAATCCAAGAGAATTGCCAGCAACGTTGAAAAAAGCACGTCGGGAATAAATTGTGTCGTAATTTTCGGCCTCTTTTGGCGCACGATTTACAATCATTGGAAGCCTGTGTAAAAGTGATCAGCCCCCGTTTTTTTGGGAATCGACCTGCGATCGTTAATGGGCTATCATAACGTCCTAGCAAGCGAATTGCGAAAATCAGTTTTATTGATTTCAACTAAATCTACTAACTTAAGTGTTTGCGACGTCGCATATGACCAAGATTCTGGATTGGAGGAAATCGGATGATCCACGCGATATAGTTCATTTGGCAGTACAGGCGTTGGCCGAGGGACACGTGGTTGCGCTCCCTTCGAATTGCTCCTATCTATTGGTTGGTAGTGGATTGCATGGTGGGGCCGTTCAGCAACTGCATCAAAAAAACGTTCAGTCGGGTGCTGATGGGATCTCTTTGATGATTCGATCGTCCGACGAGACTCTTGATTATTTTCCTGACATCAGTTTAGCTGCGCGAAGGCTGGCCAGAAAGGCTTGGCCAGGTCCTGTTATATTGAGTATTCAGGACTCTCATGCATCGAGTTTACTTCGATGTTTGGACAAACGGGTATGCATTGCTTTGCATGACGAAACGAATCGAATACGAGTTTGGCAACCGGGACATGAAGTACTGGAACATGTGTGTCGGCTCTCGTCTGGACCGTTGGTCTGCATTCCAGCTCGGACCATAAAAGGAACCATGGCCTACTCGATTGAGGACATCCATTCAGACGACAGCGTCCTTGCTATTAATGATTCTACCGTAGCTTTTCCAGGAGAGCCGACGGTCGTAGCCATTGACGGCAATATCGGCAAAGTAGTGCGTAAAGGTATTGTGGACGAAAGTGGCCTTCGGCAACTTTCGCAATGGAGTGTATTATTTGTATGTACCGGCAACACTTGTCGGTCACCGATGGCGCAGGCTCTGATGGAAAAGAAGATTATCACGAAGTTTGGCCAACAAGCAGCGGATGGAAATTGTCCAGTTGTTGCTTTGTCGGCAGGCGTATCGGCCTTTGGTGGCGACGCAGCATCGCATGGTGCCGTGGCCGCAATTCGAAATTACGGCGCTAACCTGGATCAACACCAAAGCATGCAGTTAAATTCCGACTTGGTCGAGCAAGCCGATTTGATCCTCGCGATGGGACAACGACATCGGCATGCAATCGTTTCGCAGTGGCCGTCGGCTGCCTCGAAAGTCCAGCTTATTTCGCCTGATGGGGGAGAGATAAGTGATCCCTTTGGAGGCCCTTTAGAAATTTATCATAAGTGTGCGCAGCAATTGGACGAACACACAGATTATTGGATCGATAGACTCGATACAGAGTCTCTCATTCAATGGCGTTAAGAAATTCGTTTCATCCCGAGCATTATGTGGAGTATGGAGAATGAGAATCGCCGTTGGTAGTGACCACCGAGGTTTCCAAATCAAAAGCAAGCTGATTACGTTGCTGACCGCAGACGGACATGAAGTGGAGGACTATGGTACGCAAAGTGATCAAGCGGTCGACTACCCCGACTTTGCAGTCATAGTCGCGAAACGAGTCGCCGACAGTTTGGTTGAACGAGGCATCCTGATCTGCGGAACGGGCTTTGGGATGGCTATCGTTGCAAATAAATTTAGAGGAGTCCGTGCAGCTTCATGCAGTGATGAAGTGATGGCAGAAATGTGCCGTCGCCATAACGATGTGAACGTACTCTGCTTGCCCGGTGATTTGATTGGCGATCGACCCGTTGGCGATCTCGTTCGAATCTGGTTAGCAACGGAGTTTGAAGGAGGGCGTCACTCGCGGCGTTTGGAAAAAATTACGGGAATTGAAAACGATACTTTGACTTGAAGGGATTTCAATAAGGTGTATCGGATCGACACCCACCACCACTTCTGGCAATATTCCGCAGATCAATATCCGTGGATCTCGGAGCCGATGAGTTTGTTGCGAAAGGACTTCCTTCCAGCCCATTTGCATTCAGAGATTCAATCGGCAGACGTAGATGGTGTCATTTCGGTTCAGGCCAGACAAAGTTTGGACGAGACTCTTTGGTTGTTAAATCTAGCTGCCAACCACGACTGGATACTGGGAGTCGTCGGTTGGTTGCCGCTTGAAAACCCGACCGTCCGCGAAACGTTGGAGCTTTTTCGCCACGAAAGGAAACTGCGAGGCTTGCGGCATGTGGTTCAAGATGAACAAGATGACGAATTTCTGGCCAGACCTAATTTCAACGAGGGAATTCGAATGATCAAGGAGTTCAGCTTGGCATTCGATTTGCTCATTTATGCAAGGCAACTGCCATTGGCGATTCCATTCGTCGATCGGCATCCTGAGCAAGTCTTTGTTTTGGATCATATCGCCAAGCCAACGATCCAGTCTGGCTCCCACGATGAAGCTTGGGATCGCAATCTAAAAGAGTTGGCAAAACGCCCTAACGTGTACTGCAAATTCTCCGGTGTGGTAACCGAAGTGCAGGATCAAGAGTGGTCGCTGCCACAGATTCAACGCTATTGGGACACTGCCATCGAAGCTTTTGGTTCCGAGCGACTTCTATTTGGAACGGATTGGCCGGTTTGTTTGCTCAAGACCAACTATGCTCAATGGGTGGCCGCCGTATCCGTTCTTGCTTCGGAGCTAAGCGTTGACGAAAGGGATAGTTTTTGGTCCAAAAATGCAATTCGAGCGTACCGGCTCGGCGCTGCAATGCAGGACGCGGGATAAGCTTGCAGGCTGTCCTTTCCGTTAAGAGCGTATTACCGACCGATGCTTGGTGGGTTATTCGCGAAGTAATCACGAGGGCCACGATTTGTGTAGTAGGGATAAGCGGTTTGCGGTGCTTGTACTCCAGAACCGACTTGTGGATCGGTACGATATTGGCTGTGAGATAGGTGAGCACCGTAGTCGGTACCACCTCGCTGCCAAGCCACCCTGCATGGTCGACATCCCAACGCACCGTTGCAGCTATTGCAGTTGTTGTGATGAAGACAGCCACTTGACATGGCAAGAGTAATTCCGAATAGGGCGAGAGATAGAATGCCGCGTTTCATGACTTGGTCCTTTAGTGTTTCGCAATAGCTGGCTTGCATGATCCTGACACATGTTCAGAAGGTCGTTAACGTCCAGCCCTGCTAGGATCGAAACAATTGGTACCTTAAATTCAATCCTCCTAACCCGCGCTGTATAGACTTCCCAGACTGTCCAGACTGCCAAGTCGAACTGGAACTAAGGCTGCACGCCAGCTTCATGTCGCAGGCTCTCGATGAGTTTGCATTGAACTCCCGAGCTAAGCCTGGAACCCGGCACCATCGGCAACCTCGGTGTCAATCTGCGGCAAATAGGCGAAGAATCCGATCCTGACGGTTTTTATGCGAATGCTGGTTGTTTTCAATCCGATGGTTATGCCTCGTAGGGAACGTGAATTGGACGTGTAGGAGGTTCTTCTTCGCACTCCACTCGTAAAACATGTTCAGAACAAATGAATTTTTGGGTGGAGTGAAATCATGGTTAGAAATAAACTTAAACGAGCTTTTGGACGTGCGGCGATATTCGCTAGTATCAGTATGAGCTGCAATCATTTACTCTCCTCCGAGCAGACAGTTGCCGGTGGATCGGAAAAACAAGAATTGAGAATCACGGACCTACCCACGATATACGAACACGAATTTTCCGACGTACAAACGGCTTCATGCAATTCAGCGATTTCGGGTACCCCTATCGCATCATGCGGCGTCCAGCCTTCCAATTGCGAAACTGTATGCACGCCATGGTGGGCACACCGAACTGGCGGTTTTGGCGAAATGCT
>JAYVBW010000271.1:0-10173 GCA_043750255.1 Pirellula sp. | reverse complement strand
AGGTTTGATTTGCGTTTTCCCGCTATCATCCACGTCATTAGTGGCCACGCGGCAGCTTAGTGGCATTGGGCAATCGCCCGGGGTTTAGGTTAATCGCGGCCTGCCGCTCCAGCCTAGTTTCTCCCTGAGAGCCTGATAGTCGTCGTGTCCAGGAACACTTATCAATTGAAATGTATCGCTGGCTCGTGAAATGCGCACCCGAAGATCGCGGCTAAAATGACACACAACGCGGCCATCCACTACAACACTTGCCGTCGGATGGTCCACTCTTATTATAAGATCGAATATTCGATCCGCCGTGTCAACAACCGGCCTCATCGTCAGTGTGTGAGGGCTGATCGGGCTGATCACAAAGGCTTGAAGATTGCGTCGCAAAATAGGACCACCTGCCGAAAGATTATGGGCCGTCGAACCGATAGGTGTGCTGATGATGAGGCCATCGCACGCATACGTGGTGGCCAACACTGAGTCGATGTAAAGGTCAATATACATCATCGTATAGGGCGGGCCTCCGAGCACCGAAGCTTCATTGAGTCCGATAATCGAATGAAGTTCCATGTCCCCTTGATAGACTTGGCACTGTAACATCAAGTGATTGGTAACTGAGAATCTGCCTTCGCAAACTTCTGGCCATATGTCGACGAATCGACTCGGTGAAATGGCAGCAAGAAACCCGAGTTTGCCGAGATTGACGCCGAGAACAGGACGCTGTCGGTGGCACATCTGGCGAGCCGACTGCAGAATGGAACCGTCACCCCCTAGTACGACAACGAGGTCCGATTCGCAACTTTCAAACTCGTACGAAAAACTCTTATCGACTGCTACGATTTCTGCGTGCCGTTCGATGATTTGGAGAATACTCTTAAGCTCCTGCTCGACTCGAGGTCGATTTGGGGCAGCCAATACAACCACGCGAGGTCGTGATCTGCCATCTCGTATCCATTCCCAAGACGCAGGACAGTTCACCAGCTAAACTCCCGCAGGTTCTGCAATGGAGTACTTTTCATTTAGCATTTTACAGGTCTTGGCGATTCCTGCTGGATCTAGCCCCAGTTCACTCAACAACTCGTTGCGGTCACCATGCTCGATGAATCGATCTGGAATTCCAAGCGTCTTGAGCATGCGTGTGTCCCACCCGTTTGCACAAGCTGCTTCAAGAACCGCTGAGCCGAACCCGCCCATAAGTGCGCCCTCTTCCACAGTTACCACAAATCGACTTTCCTCAAAAACTTGAGTCAGCATCGTCATGTCAAGCGGCTTGATAAAGCGAGCGTTGATTATGGCAATGTCGATTCCGTCTTTCTTGAGCAATTCGGCCGCAGCCATGGCTTGTTGAAGCATTGCACCGCATGCGATAATCGCACCGTCGCTACCCCAATGAATAACCTCGGACTTGCCAAGTTCGATAGGTTGAGCCGTTCTTTCAAAAGTCTGCGCCGTGGTCTTGGGGTAACGAATAGAGGTCGGTCCTGAATGCGAAAGAGCGAAATGCAGCATCGGCTCGACCTCCGTAGCGTCTCCTGGTGCCATCATGACAATATTGGGAAAGACCCGCATGTAACCAATATCAAATAGCCCATGATGTGTTGGACCGTCCGGCCCCGTCAATCCAGCGCGATCGATCATGAATGTCACTGGCAAGTTCTGCAACACTACCTCTTGAAAAATCTGATCGTAGGACCGTTGTAGAAAAGTCGAGTAGATCGCTACAATAGGCCGCAAACCGACTTTGGCATGACCCGCTGCAAACGCAACCGCATGTGACTCGCATATTCCTACATCAAAAAAGCGATCGCTAAAAGCGTCGCGAACCGGCTCGAGTTTGTTCCCTTGGCACATGGCTGCGGTCATGACCGTCACCGCAGTATTGCTCTTCATTTGGCTTAAGATGGCATCGCGAGCGTAATTCGTAAAGGCCGCTTTTTCGCCAGCGCTCAGTGGTTTTGGGCTTCCGTCTTCGTCCTCAAAGGCAGGTGGCGTGTGGAAATACACCGGATCCTTTTCGGCTGGTTTGTAACCACGCCCTTTTTCTGTAACCACATGCAAAAGCGTCGGACCTTTTTGATCCTTGACCATCTCCAAATATTTACGGAGCAAATGAATATCATGACCATCGATCGGACCAATGTATCGGAATCCAAATTCCTCAAAAAGCATGCCGCCAACCATCCCTGCCTTGACCCCCTCTTTGATTTGGGCAAGCAATCGTTCAGTCGGGTCGCCGAACAAAGGCAGTTTATTTAGTACTCGGACGACTTCACTTTTAAATCCAGTGTAAAAAGGGTTGGTGCGAAGTCGATCCAGATAACTTGCAACGGCTCCAACCCGCGGACAAATGGACATCTTATTGTCGTTCAATACAACGATCATGTCGGCATTGAGCTCGCCCGCGTTGTTCATCGCCTCGAAAACGATACCGGACGGAAAGGCACCGTCTCCGATGACTGCGATACTCTTTCGTCCTGCTTGACCTATCAAATTGTCGCCGCTCTTGAGCCCGAGGGCAGTTGAAACGCTGCATCCCGCGTGGCCCGTCATGAACAGGTCATACTCACTCTCAAATGGGTTTGGGTATCCCATCAGACCGCCGCGTTCGCGGATCGTTTTGAATTCGTGGTATCGACCTGTGACCAGTTTGTGGGGATAAATCTGGTGTCCAGTATCCCAAATGAGACGGTCCTTCCTAAAATCAAAGACACTATGCAGAGCCAGACAGAGCTCCACGACCCCCAAATTAGAAGCGAAGTGCGCAGTCCGTGTAGCCAGTAAATTGCAAAGTACATCCCGGATCTCGACGCCGAGCTTTTCCAGTTCCTGCGTGGACATGTGTTGAAGTGGCTCAGCGGACTCTAATTTGGCGAGAATTTCGTGCATCGAGTTCTAGTGGCTCCTATCCGTGATGTAGCGTGCAAATTGTTTTAGCGCAGTAGAAGCGGGACCAAAGGAATCCACAATCGAAATAGCCTGTTCAACAAATTCTGCTGCTCGATCGCGGCTCGCCCTGACACCATAGATCCCTGGGAAGGTCAACTTGCCTCGCTCGCTGTCTTTTCCGGTCCGTTTTCCAGTGTTTTCACTCGTGCTCTCCACGTCCAGTAGGTCATCCACAATTTGGAACGCAATTCCGATGCAATCTCCATAAATGGACAGTTTTTCCAATTCTTCTCGCGTCGCATTGGCCGCCAAACCTCCTAAAACGACCGACGCTTGGATTATAGCTCCCGTTTTTCGAGCGTGTATCGCATGCAACATTTCAACATCACCCCCCAGTTTTTCCGCATGAAGATCATCGCTTTGACCACCAACCATCCCCTCCGGACCGGCGGCTTTTGCTAAAATCAAACAGCTTTGAACCGCTATCGATGGATCTGTGTTGTCTGACAGGATGGTTTCAAAAGCCAACGCTTGCAGTGCATCGCCGGCGAGAATCGCAGTCGCTTCATCAAACTGGATGTGGCAAGTAGGTCGCCCACGTCGGAGGTCGTCATCATCCATCGCAGGTAGATCGTCATGGATGAGCGAATAGCTATGGATCATTTCAACGGCCGCTGCGTTCGCCATCGCATTACGAGACAATCCACCCAAAGCTTCAGCACCTAACAAACACAAAATCGGGCGCAATCTCTTTCCAGGGGAAAGCAGGGAGTATCGCATCGCCTCTCGCAACACGTCTGGGCAACGTTTGGAGAGTTTTTCGATGCAGTTCTCTAGCTTGGCATCGACCTCAATAGTCAATGATTTCCATCGGCTGAGCAAAGCTGATGATTCGTTCGACGTGTACTTCGAGATTTGCACAGTGAGTCAATTGGTTTCAAAACATTCGGTAGATGGCGTTCGAGCCGAATTTTGTTTAGCAGCTAAATTAAAACTTGGAGGCCGGTTTTGCGTTTTTTATTATAAACTTTCACCACAATAAATTGTAGACTGGCTATTCGTCGTCGTCCTCCCAAGTTTCGGTAATTGCTTCGCCTCGACCGGTTATACTTCGCAGTTTTTCGATCTTTCTCCGTGCTCCGGTCAGCCGCTCCTGGCAGAAACGGACGTATTCTACGGCCTTTGCATACTCCGAAAGCGATGATTCCAAGCCTAGCGAGTTGCCCTCCAATTTCCTGACAATCTGTTCCAATTGAGTCATTGCGGATTCAAAGGTTTGATTTTCATCTGAATCGCCAGGTTTCATGCGAGCCATAGTGCCATTGTCATTCGGTAAGCGATAGAACCCCAAGAACCGTCAAAGTCGGAGCTTTCTTACAGAGCGAATTCATGAAAATCGCCCAGGATGGCAACCCATCATTATCCCATAACCTATCAGTTTAAATGAACGCTGCATTTTTTGCAGCGCATATTCTTGCCTCATCTTATCAATCTCAGTTCCAATGGCCAACGAAAGGCTTCAACAATCTAAAAAGAGTTATCGGCAAATAGGCCGAGCTGCCAAGGCTGCGCAAACGATTCAGAACCGTTCGTCAGCGATTCCTGATGGCGTTGCTGCCACTATGGCTGTTTCCCAATTTCCTTCCATGGAAATCGTTTTGCCTCGTTCCATGCCGGTTCGAGATGAACTTGCGTCGAAAGCAATTGAAGCAGTCGAAACTTTGGTTGCTACACTTTGCGAAGAGGATTCTTCAGCAGACGACATCAAGACCTTGCGAGCCGGTAACCATCAAGAATCCGAGGGTGATTGGTCTCGAGCCGTTGACGCCAAGCTCAATGAGCTAATGGAGCGTTCGAAAACCTTCGAACGCGAGCGGATTGAAATCGAATCCCTTCGCGAGCATCTTAAGCAAGCCATTGATACTGCAGAATTCCGCTTGGGTTCATCAAGCGAGGATGCAGGAACAATGCGCCTTGAGGAGCTGGAAACACAGTTGATCAAAGCTCAACAAGAAACAACAAAAGTATCGACGATGCTGTTGCACGCGAGGGCTGAATACCAGTCTCTCTTAGCATTCATTGAGTCTGAAGCTGTCAAGTCAGGGCATTCCGACTCCGAGCTTAAAACGATAGCACAAAAGGTTTTGGAGAAAACGGACGCTCGCGAAACGGAACTCAGTTTGGAGGTTTCGAAACTGAACGACCAACTGCAATTCCTTCAGAGCGAACTAGACGATGCCAAGGCCGTTCCCGGCAACAACATTTTGAATGAATCGGAACTGCGAATTCAAGTGGAGCAGTTGCGAAGCCAATTGCTAGAGGCAAGACATGAGGCGGTTGAACTGCGCATGCAGAGCAACGATTTAAGCGCGAGGCTAGCCAAGTTTCAGGGGCCTGTGTTAGGCCAAAAATCCGAAACTTTGAGTTGGGAGCAACGCAAGCAGGCGCTCTTGCAGCAACTGGAGGCGGAAACGCATGCAGAAACTCCGTGCGATCCACGCAAGGTCCTAGAGATCGAAAGGATTCTTGAACAAACCAACGGTGAAATAGAACGGCGAGACCAGGAAATTTCCGATCTAAAGGCATTAATTGAACATCAGTCCATTGCGCAGGATGGAATGTCAATTGGTGTTGCTGCCGTTGCCCAAATGATTGAGTCGGACTCACTCATTGTCGCGGAAAGATTGCGGCTAAAAGAACTTCGCGCCGACTGGGAGCAAAAACAACGCCAAGCAGAAATCGAAATGTCCATGGAGAGGGCTAAACTTGCCCGTGAACGCCTCGAAATACAAGAAAAAACGCAACGCTACGAGGACAATAATCCTCCCCAAACCGAAGCTGAAGCCCAAACGGGCAAAACTCGTACGCGTGGTAATTGGCTTGCCCGCCTGGGATTGCGAGATGAATAGCGTTAGCATGAGAAACTTTCCCGAGTGGTTGGTATTCAAGGGAGAGCATCGCAATGAATCTAACTGGACATTCAGCACTCATTACGGGTGGCACACAAGGCGTCGGGGCTGCGATTGCCTTGAGTCTTGCAAAGGCGGGCGCAAACCTAGTACTTCATGGGCTCAAGGAAGATGACCTAGCGTTGGCCACCATCCAACAATGCCAAGCATTCGGGGTGCGGGTCACACCGCTCTACTGTGATCTTTGGCAACCAATAGAAACGATACTACGAGAAATTGGAAAACGTTCGACTGAAATTGATAGTGAACTCAGTCTGCTAGTAAACAATGCAGGCGTGTTCATCGACAAACCTTTCTTGGAGATGGACGAATCGACATTTGATCGCACCTTTGATTTGAATGTTAAAGTCGGGTATTTCCTAACACAGTTTTTTTCTAAGTACTGGATAATGCGCCGCGTGGCAGGTCGCGTGCTCTTTACAGCATCCATCAACGGCTTGTTAGCGGAATCCGATCATACTGCCTACGACGCTTCCAAGGCAGCCGTGTCCAGCATGGTCCGTTCGCTTTGCGTCGCATTGGCACCCATAGGTATTAGAGTCAACGCAATTGCACCCGGCCTGGTAAGGACTCCATTGACCAACCAGGTTCTCAGTCAAGATGAGGACACCATTAGATGGATGCAGCTCCATACTCCAAACGGGAGAATCCCCGAAGCGTCCGTTTGCGGCCCCATGGCAGCATTCCTGCTCAGTGACGATGCGGAGCATATACATGGACAAACCATCTACATCGACGGTGGCATGAGCGCTTGGCAACAACCAGAGTTACCAACAAAGTTGCGGGGGCAACTCAGCGCGTGAGATTGCAGTGCCACACCACCGACTAAAGTTGATCGCACGGCTGTCACTACTCAAAGAAATTTTCCATGATTCAAGTTCCTACCTTCGCATTCGAACTACTTTCTATGACGATGTTCGCACGTTTCGCATTGGTCTTTCTACTGCTCCTATCGGGAGCAAAGCCAACCATTGGAGACGAGCCATCTACGCTCAAAAAACGCCCTAACATTGTCTATTTGCTATGCGATGATTTGGGTGTTGGCGACTTATTGGCATTTAACGCCGAAAGCAAGATTCCCACACCTGCAATGGATCGCTTGGCTGCACAGGGTTTGCGATTTACCGATGCGCATTCCGGATCCGCTGTCTGTACACCGACTCGTTACGGCATTATTTGTGGACGCTATGCTTGGCGAACCAAATTGCAGAACGGTGTTCTTGGCGGTCTTAGCCCTAGTTTGATCGCTCCTAATCAATCCACTGTCCCAAAGTTCTTAAAAGAGAATGGTTATCATTCCGTTTGCGTCGGCAAATGGCATCTAGGGCTCGACTGGAAAAAACAACCAGGAAAAAGTGTTTCGGACCTTGCAATCGAAACTGCGGAACAAACGCGAAGCGTCGATTATAGCCAACCGTTCGAAGCCGGACCGCTACAAGCTGGATTCGATGAGTATTTCGGAATCAGTGCATCGCTCGATATGGTCCCCTACGTCTATCTCAAAAACGATTCCGTTACTGAAACGCCTTCTATCGATAAATCGTTTGGCATGCGATCCGCAACGGATAAGAGCCAAACTCGCCTTGGCCCTGGCTCTCCGGACTTCACCGCCGAGGAGGTTCTCCCCCGTCTAACAAATGAAGCAATCGCCTATCTCGAACGCCGTTCGGCCAATCACCGCGACCAACCTTTTTTTCTATACGTTCCATTTGCATCGCCTCATACACCGATCGCCCCAAGCAAAGGTTGGGAGGGAAAGAGCGGTCTGAATCCGTATGCCGATTTCGTCATGCAACAAGACGACTGCATCGGACGGATCCTCAATGCGCTGGAACAGTGCAATCTGGACAAGGAAACAATCGTCTTTTTCACAAGCGACAACGGTTGTTCGCCTCAGGCGGACCTTCCAAAACTTCGCGAGATGGGACACGATCCCTGCCGACCTTTCCGCGGGCATAAAGCCGATATTTATGAAGGAGGCCATCGCGTGCCGATGATTGTGCGTTGGCCTGGTGTCATCGCACCCAACACAACGGCAACTCAAACCGTATGCTTAACGGACCTGTTTGCAACCGTTGCCGATTCGATCGGAGTTCCATTGCCGACCGATTCGGCTCCTGATAGTTTCAGTTGGGTATCGCTTTTTAAAAACCCCTCCGCTCCGCACGTTCGGCCTTCGACGATCCATCATTCGATCAATGGTTCATTTGCAATCCGCAAAGGACGCTACAAGCTTTGCTTTTGTCCTGACTCTGGCGGCTGGAGCGATCCGAAGCCCAAGGCAAAACCGAACTTCGAGGACGGACTACAGTTATTTGATTTGGAACAGGATCTTCAAGAAACCAAGAATCTCGCTAACGATTTCCCAGAACTCGTTAAGGAGCTCTCGGTGGAAATGGAACAATGCATCGAAGAAGGCAGGAGTACTCCAGGAGCAAAACTCCATAATGACGTGCCTGTTCAACTCTGGAAACACAACCGACGATTGAAGTCTCTGAGCGTGTCGACGAATACGACAGGCCGCAACTACTTTTTCTCTCGCGATTGACGACCGAGCCATTGATACAAGTCGGGAGATGCATACGCAGCAGACCATGAATTGTGGCCGATATTCTCTAAGCTGGTAAAGTGTACCGATTGGCTGCCAGCTTGCTCGATCGCCTGGACCAATGCTTCGTTCGACTTAAACACTTGATCCTGGTCGCCGCAAAAGACCCAGATTGGGAGCGATTTGAGATTGTCCGCATCCTTTAGATCACCGCGCCCGCAAATCGGAACAACGGCAGCAAACCTTTCGGGATGGTCGGCCGCCATTCGCCATGAACCTGAACCACCCATGCTCAGTCCAGTCAAATAGATATGATTTTTGTCGGCTCCGAATTTGTCTACAATCGTATTAAGCAGTTCGATGAGGCGAGCCTGTTGGGTGGCGCTACTCCAATTGTCTTCCTTGGGGCACTGCGGCGACAAAAGTATATAAGGCAGCTTTTCACCCCGTGAAACCAACAGAGGCGGCCCCCATTTCGCAACAACGCTCAGTGGGCCATCACTCTCGCCGCGTCCGTGCAAGAAAAGCATCACAGGCAAAGGAGCGCCAGGCTTGTAGCTTTCTGGCAAATAGAGCAGGTAGGGCATTTCCGCTGAATCGGAGGTTTTAAAGCGCTGTTCGACTTGCTGACCCGGAGCAGGGTCCGCTGATCGAACAGATGCATAGGGCAAACAGCACAGTAAGATCACGATCGTAAAACATCGAATCGATTTCATTTATTCTCTCATAAAGTAGTGGATGGATTGGTATTGACCTAACATACGCGAGTGTGACTCCGAGCGCGCCACATTCGCAAGAATCAACGTCCCCCGGCCCAGACGATGCCGTTGACTAATGCCTCTAAGAATACTTTGTCAGAAAAAGTGTCGCTTGAGTGCCCGTAGGTGGTGCCGAAGACGCGACCTTTGCCATAATGATTCGTCCAGAAGACAGGATGCTCGTCTCCGCTCTTTTCACTTTTGGAAGTCGCCAGTACCGTCGTATTAGGCCATACTTTTTCGATGATATACAACTCGTCCATTGCCGATTTGTAGTCGGTTGGAAAACCTTTCATGATCGAATGATCACCCTTGACTACCAATACTGGGTAACGGCTTTGATGATCGTGGCGGCGACTGGTGACGCCCAAAAATTCGCGCCAATCATCGATCTTGGCCGACCGGTAAGTGTGCATCGCGCAATGAATAACCACTGCATTGACCCCTTCGAAATGCGGTTTAGTGATGCTGCGAATGTACTCTTCATCGGCGGTATCCGCGAAGCACTCGTTGTGAATGACTACGTCAAAGCCCTCGAACCATTTCGGGTTCTTGTAGAGGTCGATCATGGCTTTAGTCCCATTACCGCCTTGGTTCATGATTGTCCAATCAATTGGGATGCCTTTTTTTTGTGCAGCTAACTGCATCGCTTTGCTTTGAAAATCGTAGTCGTGACAGCATCCTCCAGTCACAAGTAGGACCGAAAGGTTTTTCTTTGCTGGCTTGGGACTGGCATCGACCAACGGCAATTGAGCCAAAGAGAGATCGGCTAAAAACAAAACCAAAAGCGTTGAACAAAAAATTATTCGAACCGAGGAATGGGTTGAGTTCATCTGTTGGACCATGTTGGTTGACGGAGTGGGAAGGTAGGGCTATGGAAGCGGGTGGCATGAATCGTCGAGCCGATTTGTCGGATTCCGCGAAAGGTCGCGAAGCCCATAGTATACTCCAGGCGGGCCAAAATGGGGGGCTCATCATCAGGCCGCTCATTCGGGATCTGTATGAATTGTACGGGTTAGTTGGG
>JAYVBW010000270.1:0-2571 GCA_043750255.1 Pirellula sp. | reverse complement strand
GCTGCCATCATGAAAGAAACTGTATCGGTTGGGAAGCCCGTTTTGGCAAAAGCATGCCGTTGCGAAATCGAGTTGAAGCTGGCAGAGAACTTGGTCGTTGAACCTATAGAAAGTGTCACCATTGAGGGCATGGGCAAGGCTTCGTGGAGGATCGCCATTGAAGACGAAGATCCGGAGTTGGTAGTCGAAATCTGGTCTAAGCCTGGCGCGAGATGGCAAGTAATAACAACCGTTGGATTGCGTGAAGGCCCAGGGGCGACACCCATTTTGATTGGTCCGCGCGAGGCACAGAATGTTGGTAATCGGTTAATCGATTATCGGCAATGGACTAACACCGCAATCGAGACGCTTCGAACAGCTCGATCGAATACACGTGGACGATCCTCCATCGACTTTACTGGAGAAATCAAAAAACTAGAGCGTCAGGAGCGTGAGGCAGAAAAGGCGATCGATCGGTGGAAGGTGATTGCGAGATTAAGCCATTTCTTTTTTGATAGCAACGAAATTCGCCTCCAATTTACAGCCATCGGAAAACCTTGAGGGCTCCTTCCAATGGTTGGCTTATATTGCTTAAGGGGCCCTTGAAAAAATACTACAGCCCTCGGTGGAGGGACCAAGTAGTTCCTTCTTTGCCATCTTGCAAGGCGATGCCTATTTGAGTTAGTCCCTTCCGGACGGAATCCGACATGGCAAAATCTCGTTTCACTCTGGCTTCCGCTCGCACTTGAATTAACAGTTGCATTAGTCCATCGAGAATTTCCGTTGTCCCGTCGTTGCTGTTCGACTGCTTTGGTGGCTTGACAAATAATCCGAGAATGGCCCCAAGCTCTTTGAGAATGCTCATTCCACTAACGAGTAATGCAATGTTTTCTTGCGTACGCTTGGCAGTTTCCTCGAGTTGCTCCGAATCGATGAATCGATTCATCGAACGAGCGATTTCAAACAAATCGCCGGTTGCGCCTCCCGTGTTAAAATCGTCGTCCATCTTGGTCAAGAACGACTCACGCAACCGCACGACCTCGCATATCGCGTCATTCTTGGTAGATGGCGATATAAATGTGTCGCGGCGTTTGTTGAAGAGCAATTGACTTGCATCGTAAAACGAAAGTCCCGAAATACGTTCGAATCGTTGGATGAGCCGATAGAAAGCTTCGAGGGATGCTCCTGCTTCGGCCAGCGGTTCTTCACCGAAGAGAGTTGTCGAACGGTAATGCGATCGCAACAGAAAGAATCGAATGCGTTCACCCGTGTGGCGCTCGATCAATTGAGCCAAGCCGCCCGCACCTTTGCTGCGGGAGATTTTGGTACTGGCGCTATCCGGAGCGTCGGCTGGTACGGCGGCGGCAGTTGTGTTCGAATGAGACTCATCGCGGTCGTTTTTGCCGCCGACTTTGCCTTTGGCGTCGGAGGCTTGCATGAGTCCATTGTGAAGCCAATAGGTGACCATGGGTTGTCCGTGGCAGCAGCGGCTTTGAGCCAATTCATTTTCGTGATGCGGGAAGACGAGATCGAGCCCACCGCCGTGAATATCAAATGTCTTACCCAAGATGCGGCGGCTCATGGCCGAGCACTCAATATGCCACCCTGGCCGACCAAGTCCCCAGGGACTTTCCCAACTTGGTTCGTCCGGTTTGGCCGATTTCCACAAAGCAAAGTCGCCGGTCGAACGCTTGCGCGATGCGGCATCACCACCGTCCCCTTGCTGGGAATCGACCGAACGATTGCTCAAGCGTCCGTATTCGTTGTCCTTTACGACATCAAAGTACACGTCGCCGCCGCTAGCATATGCGAAATCCAGTGCGATGAGTTCTTGTATAAACTTGATAATTTCATCCATATTGTCCGTGGCACGGGGCAAATGGTCGATTTGATCGACGCCTAGCGACTGAAGATTAGCCAAATAATCGGCGGTCATGGCGGTCGCCAGTTGGAACATGGAAATTCCTTTCTCACGAGCCCTGTTAATGAGTTTGTCGTCGACGTCCGTAATATTGACCACCCAAGTGACATCGTAGCCACAATAAGCCAGGAATCGCTTGATTGTGTCAAAGATGACTGGGCCGACCATGTGGCCAATATGTGCTTCCGCGTAGACCGTTGGTCCGCACAGATACATGCCCACTTTGCCAGGCTGCAACGTGTGGAAAGGCTCTTTGTTTTTGGAGAGCGTGTTGTAAATTCGAATCGTGTTGGTGATCACGGTGGCGATGTTTAATAACAAGAGGATAGAAAAATTAAGATGGTAGATTTTAGCAAATCCCAAGTAATTCGGGATGGTATGCCCAGTACAGCGGCAAGTACAGGTCATTTTGAAAGGCATACCACGGAACGTCACATCCAAGCACCAATGAAGCGTGTTTTCGATTGACAGATGACCCGGATCCTCCAAATCACCGAAAAATTCCATGATGGAAACGGGGGAGGGCTAGGGGAGCGCCAGTAGCAGCAGTCAAGGCGCTTTCTCATGCGACAAGGTGCGAAAGGATGCCATTACGAGGGTTTGCGAACCGAGCGATTGGGGCATGAAAAAACCCTGGAATCTCAAGGATTGACCGAGAAAAACCAGGGTTT
>JAYVBW010000269.1:0-3239 GCA_043750255.1 Pirellula sp. | reverse complement strand
CGAATCATTCGCAACGAACTCGAAAAAGTCCAGCCACATATACTCCACTACAAACACATATTGCTAGCAAATTTGCAGACACTTGTGTGGTACGATGAGAACTAGAGCTTGGGAACGATGGTCTAAAACGAGTGGTGTTCACCGAGAAGTGACGGAAATCTGGGCAGAAACATTCCCTGAGTTGTCCCACAGTCCACTCGATGGCTCATTGACCTTCAGAAAGAGTTCGCCATTTTTTTTTGGAGTAAAAACGGTTTCGCCGCCGACTCGAAAGGTATCCCAGCGTCTCGTTTGCTCCGCGTGTTCGCGTGTCACAACGCTTGCAATGACGCAACCAAACGGATTCCCGCGATAATACTGATACGTGACTCCCTGTGGTTCAACGACCCAGTTCGAGTCTGATGGGCTCGTGGATTTTCGCAAGAGATAATTGCCCGTGCAGGAAATGCGAACTGTAGTACCTACTTCAACCATGATCCCAGTCGCTTGCCAACCTCGGTCAGTCGCAAGTGAAGTGTTCACTGTAACTCGTTCGTTCAATTTGTTTTTGGCGTGGCTTGAATCACTGACGACTCTCGATCGTTGAAGATCGTAACCGAAATCTAGATCGGAAACGAACGCATTCCAGTCTACTTGGACGTCAGCCCAATCTGAAGCGATTCGCTTTTTAAAAAGAATAGAAAGCGAATCTGAGTAGTCGAGCTTGTTGTTATACAGCTCCCTTAAAATAGGTCCGTATTTCGGATGATTCGTAAAGAAAACACATGCCGCCCAGCTCCACGCGTAACGCACCACGTGATCTTCTCGCTGATTTCCATAAGCCAAAATCTGCGACATGGATGGAGCATCCCCTCGCTTGAGCGTCTCATCGATCAATCGCAGTCGTCCCCACCCAGAAACCAATTCTCTCGCCGCTGGAATAACGCCCAGCGTAAGCCGTCCTTCCGTCAACGAGTGTGTCCCCTGCATCTCTGCCATTCCCTCCATAAACCAGGGCGAACCGCCACCACCATAGAGTTTCCACATGATCCAATGGGTTGCCTCATGCAAGAACAAGAGACGCCGAAAGTATACTGTCGGTTGCTCTCGTAAATAGATCTTGTTCCCGAACTGGTAACCCTCATCAAACCCGGGAACATTGTCCAACAACCCGATTTTAGTAACTCGTTCGCGATCTCCAATTAGCACTGCGGTAACATGCAACCCGTCCATTCTTTTCGCATCGACTCCAAAATAGACCTGCCACTGTATTAAGCTTTGCTCAATCAAAGCGGGCCAACTTTTGAGTTCATCATCTATCGGAATGTCGGTGATGAGTGTCAAACGTGGTGTGATCAGTTCGTACAATCCCTGTTGATTTCGCCTGACGTTTAGGGTCGGTGGATCTACTTCATGGCCGACTGTATTGTCGGCGGTGGAAGCAAGCAATAGAATTGCGAACCACCCAGGAATCGCAAGTGCATTGAACATGATCCTGAACTCCCGTGGAATGTTATTAACTCTGCCGACCGGCAAGCTGTTCTTGAATTGTAATCGCAAGATCGACCGCCTGTGCAGCGAGCGTTCCGTCTAGACGAGGCGCGGTTGTTCTCGTTCGAACACTTTCAGCCATATCCTCGATTTCCGAAACAAAAGCATCCACATCATCGCTCGCAGGTAGCTCCGGTCGAATCACTTGACCATCGCGAGTCACGATTTTGAGAGGCATAGTCTCCGCCGAATCGCTAAAGGCGGCAAACTCGTGTTGCAAAGTAGCGTTTTCCAGATGAAGTTCAAAGCCATGTGTGAACGGTCTGCCTGGACCATCAATCACTCCTGAAGTACTAGCGACTGCTACCCTAGAATCGCCAAAGTCGTAGACCACATGCACAAACTTGGCCACGTCTCCTTGCATCCGCCCGACCACGTGAACTCCCTTTGGCTTGCCAAACAGCAATTGGATCCAATGCAAATCGTGGACATGCAAATCGACTAGCGGTCCACCGACTTTGTCTTTTGCGTAAAAATCAGGAATCCAAGCTGGATCGGAAATGATTCGTTTGAAATATCCGCCAATCGGAACCCCATAAGTTCCTTTAGTAACAAGTTCCGTAGCATACGCAAAGGCACCCATGTAGGGTAATACGTGTGCAACCAAAACCATTCGATTCAATCGCTGAGCGGCTTCTATAATGCGATGGCAATCTTCCGAATTAAGTGCAAGTGGTTTTTCGCACAATACATACTTGCCATTTTCCAGTGCCAAAATAGCCGCTGACGCATGCAAATGCGGTGGCAAGCAAATATCGATTACGTCGATATTTGGGGAACGGACCATTTGCTCTAATGATTCGAAGACTTCCATTCCGGTCAGTGAGATTCGATCACCTGGAGGGCCGAAGTTTCCTTGGATACCACGCCAATCGCCAGCACGTTTCTTTGGATCGCTTGAGCAGAACGCAACCAGTTTCGCCTTCTTGCTTCGGCGGTACGCAAGCTGATGAATCCATCCCATAAAGCCGACGCCAACCAAGCCTACTCGTATCATGTACTTCGTTCCTATGTTCTCTGGAAAATAACGGCTATGCGCTTAAAGCGTTATCTTAAGAGAACCAACGCGAAAGCAATAGCCAACGAACCGCCGAATTGCCAGCAACAGCCAGGAACAAATAAATTATCGGCATTATCGGCGCACGAGCGGCGTTGGTTTACGCTATGACCACCTCCGCAAGTGTGCCCGAGCGGCGATAGCCGCAAGTGTGACTGAGCGGCGATAGCCGCAAGTGTGACTGAGCGGCGATAGCCGCGGCAGCGCATAGCCGCCGGTGAAAACCGGCGGTTGCAGTGCGTCGCAACCGTCAGGAGCCGCGAATGCGGCGCCACCTGCACATCTGGATGGTTGATTGTATCCCGTGCCGCCGCATTCGCGGCTCTTTGCTTATCCCCCGTGCCAATCATCTGCGGGTTGACACCCGCAGCTATGCGCTGGCGCCGCTATCGCGGCTCGAATCGCATCCTGCCATCTCCGCTATCGCGGCTGAGCGGCGATAGCCGCGGCAGCGCATAGCCGCCGGTGAAAACCGGCGGTTGCAGAGCGTCGCAACCGTCAGGAGCCGCGAATGCGGCGCCACCTGCCGTTGCTGGTTTCCCCACGACTACATTTCTTATTTCACAATTTCGATTTCAAAAAGCTTGGGCCAGTTCTTGCCTGTCACGTAGATTTTTTTCGTGTCAGGATCTTGCGCAATGCCGTTCAAAAC
>JAYVBW010000268.1:0-5102 GCA_043750255.1 Pirellula sp. | reverse complement strand
CCACGTTCGATCACATTGAAAGTTATAGGGTTGGATGACGACAGAAGAGCAGTCTACCGAATTTCCGAAACGAGTGATGTTGGTCATCCATTCGATGCGCGGCGGAGGCTCAGAACGGCAAATGAGCTACCTTGCCAACGAAATGGCCACTCGGTCTGCAACTAGCCTAGTGACGCTGGACGAAACTGGCAACGACGCATATCCGCTAGACTCGCGAATCGAGCGAATCGGACTAGGACTTGCAACCCGTCGCGGCGGCTTATTCCGCGGGCTCTATGCCAATTTTTCCAGAATTAGGGCGATTCGAAGATGCATTCGCAGTTGGCGACCAGACGTTGTAGTCAGCTTTTGCGACTCGACGAACATCTTGACCCTCATCGCTTGCCCGATTCAAATTCCTGTAGTCATTTCTGAACGAAGCGACCCTCGCCGCCAGCAACTTAGTCGATTTTGGGAGCTGTTGAGAAAGAAATATTATCCAAAGTGCAAAATCTGTATCGCCCAAACCAACGAGGTCGGTGGCTACCTTGTATCCATGCGGTTGGTTGCGCCCTCCAAAATTATTGTCATTCCTTCGGCGATAAAAATTCCACACATGGATATGCATGCAATCGATTCGGCAAGAATATTGATTCAACCAAAAATTCTCGTCTATTTAGGACGACTCGCTCGCGAAAAGCGAGTCGATCGATTGCTGAAAGCTTGGGCGAGTTTAACACAACACCATTCGACATGGCAGCTTCGAATTGTCGGCGACGGTTTGGAGCGTGCGGCACTCCAAGCGATGGCTGCCGAGCTGGGCATTGAGAATGGTGTGCAATGGTCCCTTTGGAGCGATGAGGTTTGGAGTTCGCTATTCGCTGCCAATGCATACTGTTTAGTCAGTGAATACGAGGGCTTCCCGCAATCGATGTTGGAGGCGATGGCGTCGGGACTGCCGGTCGCCGTTTTGGATTGCAGTCCAGCGATAAGGCAAACCATTTCAAACGGCGTGGATGGCCTCATCATCCCATCCGAAGATCAAATTTCAAGTGTGCTAGATCGCTTGCTGTCTAGTGAGTCTCTCAGCAATTCCATGGGTCAAAGTGCGGCTACCCGTGCCCGAGATTTCGAGTGGTCCGCGATTGTACCGCATTGGCTAACTGCGATCGCGACCGCAAGCAGTTGATTTCCCAAGGGATCGTTGGCCCCTCACGGTGTTGCATATCGAGACAGAACCAACTACGATCAAAATCTCCTCCACCGTTCACCCCCATCCCTCTCGGATCATAACGTGAAGAAACAATCGATCATTGCCGCTGTGATTTCTTGCCTCGCAACTCCTTGCGCAATTTCGCAAGAGCCTAATCCGCTAGCCAGCATCCATTGGAAAATCGAGCAACTGACCCTCGACGCAAATGAAGGCTGTGCGATCGGTGACATAAACGGTGATGGCAAGCCTGACGTCATCGCGGGTCGAAATTGGTTTGCCGCGCCGGACTTTAAGCCGAGACCGTTGCGAATCATCGAGGATTGGAATGGCTACGTACAGAGTAATGGCGACTTCCTGATGGACGTCAACGCTGACGGTCGCATCGACGTGATTGCTGGCTCCTTTATTCCCACCGAGGTGTCCTGGTATGAAAACCCAGGCGACGAGGGTCTGCGACTTGGGCAAACCTGGAAGAAACATTTGCTGGTGGATACCAAAGCAAGCGAGAATGAAGCTCAGTTGATGCTGGACGTCGACGGCGATGGAAAGCCCGAATGGATCGTAAACAGTTGGAACAAAAAGAATCCGCTAAGTGTGTGGCGATTTGTCAAAAATGAACCCTCCAAAGAGAACAACGCAGTTTTTCGACTCGAACAAGCTGTCATCGGCAAATCTGGAAACCAACATGGACTAGGCGTCGGCGATATCAATAACGATGGTCGAATCGATGTATTAATAGGCTCAGGTTGGTATGAACATCCCTCTGAAAACCCATGGGGACAAGATTGGAAATTTCATCCCGATTGGGATATCCAAGGAAGTATCCCAATGATCGTACGGGATGTGGATCGGGATGGCAAAAACGATCTTCTCGTGGGTGCTGGTCATGATTATGGTCTTTACTGGTGGCGACAAATCGACAGCAAAAGCGACGGTTCATTGCAATTCGATAAAAGGCTTATCGACAAGTCCTTTTCACAACCTCATGCTATGGCGTTTGCTGATCTCGATGGTGACGGTCAAGACGAACTGATCAGTGGAAAACGTTACTTCGCTCACAATGGCGGAGACCCAGGTGGAAAGGATATGCCTGAGATACACGCTTACAAGCTCGTCAACGGAGAGTTTCTCAAGTCAACTATCGAACGGGGGCATGTTGGCGTGGGACTTCAGGTCGCAACGGGAGACCTGAATGGGGACAAACGAGTTGATATCGCGGTTGCGGGCAAGAGCGGTACGTTCGTATTGTTCAACTTGAGCCGTTAAACCAGACGTCCAATGGCCGCGATTCGCTGGACGCAACTCGGGTGCATCCAGCTCCAGCCTATCGCATTGCTCACCTATCGGAAGTCTCGCAACTATCCTTGGATCTCAACAAGAATTGGTTCTGTGCGCTCGGCAGCCATCTTTCGGATGTCTTCCGTGATTCTCATGGAACAGTACTTGGGACCGCACATGCTACAGAAGTGAGCGCTCTTGAATGTGTCTTGTGGCAAAGTTTCGTCGTGATAAGCCTTGGCCGTTTCCGGATCTAGAGACAATCGGAACTGTTCGTTCCAATCGAAAGCAAACCGAGCTTTGGATAGTGCATTGTCACGGTCCTGTGCACCTGGTCGTTTGCGAGCTACGTCCGCCGCATGAGCCGCAATCTTGTAAGCGATAACTCCCTGTTTGACGTCTTCACGATTGGGCAATCCGAGGTGTTCCTTGGGGGTGACGTAGCAAAGCATTGCTGCACCTGCCCAACCCGCCAATGCGGCACCGATCGCACTGGTAATATGATCGTAGCCTGGGGCAACGTCGGTGACCAAAGGGCCAAGTACATAAAACGGAGCGCCATGGCAAACTTCAATTTGCTTCTTGATGTTCATCTCTATTTGGTCCATCGGGATGTGACCGGGACCCTCCACCATAACTTGAGTACCTTTGCTCCAACCCTTTTTGCATAGCTTGCCCAAAACATCCAGTTCCGCGAATTGAGCAGCATCGCTCGCATCCGCGATCGAACCGGGGCGCAAACCATCGCCTAAGCTCCACGTCACATCGTACTGCTTCATGATGTCGCACAGGTCGTCGAAGGCTTCGTAAAGTGGATTCTGCTTGCGGTGAACCATCATCCATTTGGCGATAAGTGATCCGCCCCGACTGACGATGCCTGTGACTCGCGATGTCGTTAAGTGCAAATGCTCGAGCAGTACACCGCAATGGATCGTCATGTAATCCACACCTTGCTTTGCTTGGTGTTCGACCATGTCCAGGAAGTGTTGTGCACGCATGTCTTCGATGTTGCCACCCAACTCTTCCAGCATTTGATAAATCGGAACCGTCCCGATGGGAACAGGCGATGCAGCAATGATCTTGCTGCGGATATTGTCGATGTCCTTGCCCGTCGACAAATCCATGACGGTGTCGGCACCGTAGTGAACCGATACATGAAGTTTTTCTAATTCTTCCTCGATGTTGCTCGTAACCGCAGAGTTGCCGATGTTGGCGTTGATTTTGCAAGTCGCGGCGATACCGATGCACATCGGTTCGAGGTTGCCTTGCAAGTGGACTTTGTTTGCAGGGATGACCATTCGTCCAGCAGCAACTTCGTCCCGGATCAATTCGGGGGTAAGGTTTTCGCGTTTTGCCACGAACTCCATTTCAGGGGTAATCTGTCCGGCAATCGCTGCTATGTATTGAGTCGTCACGAGTAAAAAACTCCGTTGGATTATTTCGGGTGAGAAAGTTGATCAGAGGCTCTGTTTTAGGACAAAATCTAGTTTATCGCCACGTCCAGTGTCGGGGAACCGGAAAAAGCATCGAAGTAATCACTTCCTTCCAAGCAATCGATTTCTATTTTCCTTATAAGCCTCGACTCCAGGTTGATCGTAGGGATTAATATCCAGCAGCCGACCTTCTACCACCGTCGCCAGCATCATCATTTGGAAAAGTTGTCCCATATGCAACTCATCGGCCAGTGGAATGTAAAGATTGGTTGACGGTCGACCGTCGTCTCGCAACGCTTGGTTGGTTCCTTCAATCGCAGCTTTCATCACTTCTGGAAGTGTTTTTTCGGCGATTTCATTGAGTGAATCGGCGTCCGTATTTCTGGCTCCGATGGCTAGTGAATCGAAGCGATTTCCTTCGACGATGATATTGTTGAAGACCTTGTCACGTCTTCCCTGTTGATGCTGCTGGTGGCGCGAGTGTAAGTCGCGAGTATTGAGAGTTGTCAGTGGAGTGAAGCCCAAAAGGTTTTTCCCAAGGCTTTCTGCGGCCAATTGGTCGTACCACAACCCAAACGATTCTAAAGCGTTGCTCCAGACGCTCATAACGCGAATGTGGATACCCCGCTGTTTTTCAAGCAAATGGTTGGCAGCCACGTACTGAAGAACTATGTTGTCCTCGGGTTTTGACGTAAGGAAGTGTTTGGTCATGGCCGAAGCACCCTGCAATAGTTCGACGACGTTCACGCCCAGCATCGCCGCCGGGACTAAGCCGACCGCCGAGAGAATCGAGTAGCGCCCACCAACACCATGTGGGACCGGATAGAATTCGGTGACCCCGAGCTCAACTGCCATCTTATGAAGTTTGCCGCCCAATCCGGTAACTGGCACCAACAACTCGACCAGATTTTCGCGGTTGCCCCCCGTGCTCGACTCGAGTGCAGTGAGGAATTGGCGAAATGCAACTGCCGTTTCCAGGGTTCCGCCGCTTTTGCTAATTACAACTAATGCCCATCGATCCAGTTCAGATGTCGCCGGCTGGTTTTTATGGGCTCCCAGCAAATAAAGAAGTGCTTGTGAAGCGTCGTTGTCGAAGTTGTTGCCCTCAAAGACCATTCTAGGTTTACTGCCTCGATCGCCGCGGGATAATTCGTTCCAATACGGTTGGCAGCAAGATTCCATGATCGCCCGAGCGCCCA
>JAYVBW010000267.1:0-1604 GCA_043750255.1 Pirellula sp. | reverse complement strand
CAGGTTCGAATGTACCAAAGTAGCAGGCACATTCCATGTGCCGTAGCTTGCGGCGGACGGCACATGGAATGTGCCTGCTACCTTCTGGCAGGTAGTTTTCAGTCTGCCGAACGACTGTTTACTTGATTTTGCTCGCATTGCCCGCTTGGCCGAACGAAATCATTCGAGCCATACAAACTTGTTTCATCGCCGTTCTCGCTGGCTTGAGGTAGTCGCGAGGATCGAATTGGTCAGGATGCTCGGTGAGTACTTTTCGTATGGCTCCCGTGATCGCCATTCGGCAGTCGGTATCCACATTGATCTTGCGTACGCCGCTCTTAATGCCCCGCTGAATCTCTTCGACAGGTACACCCCAGGTTTGTTTCATCTTGCCACCAAATTTATTGATGACATCTTGCAGTTCTTGTGGCACGCTGCTGCTGCCATGCATTACCAAGTGAGTGTTTGGAAGCAGCTTATGAATAGCTTCAATACGCGACATGGCCAAAACTTCACCGTCCGGTTTGCGTGTGAATTTGTAAGCGCCATGGCTTGTTCCGATCGCAACGGCGAGAGCATCGACATTGGTCTCTGCGACGAATCGGGCTGCTTCGTCTGGATCCGTTAGTAATTGATCATGGCTCAAGACACCTTCGGCACCATGGCCGTCCTCGGCTTCGCCACCCCCCGTTTCAAGCGAACCCAAGCAGCCGAGCTCGCCTTCGACGGAAACGTTGCGAGCATGAGCCAGCTTGACGACTTCTTTCGTGACGGCCACGTTGTAGTCATAGGCTGCCGGAGTCTTGCCGTCTTCCTTGAGCGAGCCGTCCATCATGACGGAAGTGAAACCGTTTTCGATCGCGGAAAGGCAAGTCGCCGGTGAATTGCCGTGATCCTGATGCATCACGATCGGAATATTGGGATAGAGTTCCACTGCGGCCAACATCAAATGGCGGAGGTACGCATCCTGCGAATAAAATCGAGCACCGCGAGACGCCTGAATAATGACTGGAGAATTCGTTTCCAGTGCAGCTTCCATAATGGATTGGATCTGCTCCATGTTGTTGACATTAAATGCAGCTACTCCATACCCATTTTCGGCTGCATGATCGAGGACTTTGCGAAGCGGAACCAAGGCCATAGGTAAACTCTCTGGAATGAAATTTGTGCAGGTACTTAGGATTTTAAAGCGGGAGACACTGTTTTCCCAAACAGGAACGCATAGGATTATGAGGCTGTTTGCCAGCACCGACAATCCGTAATCTTCTGCCTTACCAAGTGTTAATAAGTGAAATGGACATGGAGCAAGACTTCACCAAACCGATTCGAAGCGTCGTCAAGATGCAGCCATTAGACAATTATTTAAGCGGAAGTTGGGATGCACTCGGAGCTGGCGCACCCGTCCTGGTGGCGCTTTCCCAGCTTTGCAGCAACTCTATGGTTGAAATAGGCACCGCAAATACATTCGCCATTGACCAACTCCCACCAGAGGCAAAGGCAATTCTTGTTGCCGCTCGCGATCGAGGTGTAATCGAGATCAAGGCGGTGAATGCAGCTTTCGAGGCTCCAGCGCGAATGTTAGCAGTTTATATCGAATTGGACGAAACGCAGACAATAGCGTTTCG
>JAYVBW010000266.1:0-3385 GCA_043750255.1 Pirellula sp. | reverse complement strand
GAGAAAATCCCGTACTTGAAAAGTCTCGGCATTACAGCGATTGAGCTGATGCCCGTCTTCCAGTTTGATCCACAAGAAGGCAACTACTGGGGTTACATGCCTCTGAGTTTCTTCGCCCCGCACGATGCTTACTGTTCGCGATCCACAGCCGACGAACAGCACACGGAGTTCCGCGAGATGGTCAAACAGATGCATCTGGCGGAAATCGAAGTCATCTTAGATGTGGTCTACAACCACACCTGCGAAAGCGACCAGCATGGCCCGACGTACAATTTCAAAGGAATCGACACTTCGACCTACTACATTATGAGCGGCGATTCAACGCGGCCGTTTGCAAACTATAGCGGCACAGGAAACACGCTTCACACATCCAATAGGGCAACGCGACAGATAATCGTCGACAGCCTCCGCTATTGGGTCAAGGAAATGCATGTCGATGGATTCCGGTTTGACCTCGCGTCAATCTTTACGCGAGGCACCGATGGAGCGATTTGCGCTCAGGACCCGCCGATCTTCGGTCAGATCGCGGCCGATCCGGATCTAGCGGGTATTCGATTGATCGCTGAACCCTGGGATGCGGGCGCCGATCAACTCGGCCGTGGTTTTCCTGGTACGCAGTGGATGCAATGGAACTCAGCTTATCAACGTTGCTTACATCGATTCATTCGAGGCGATGCCGGAATGGTGCCCGATTTGATGACGCGTATCCATGGTAGCAACGATCTATTCCCGGACGATTGCATGAATGCATTGCGTCCTTTCCAGAGCATCAATTACATCAACTGTCATGACGGTTTTACTCTATATGACCTCGTTAGTTACAACCAGCGGCGCAACGAGGCCAACGGCCAAGATGGCACGGATGGAAAAACGGAGTTCAGTTGGAACTGTGGTTTTGAAGGAGATGAGGACCTTCCACAAGAGGTGCTCGCGCTACGTATTCGACAAGCAAAGAACTATTTTGTATTGCTTATGCTTTCCGCTGGCACGCCCATGTTTCGGATGGGGGACGAGTTTTTGCAGACACAATTCGGTAATAACAATCCTTACAATCAAGACAACGAAACCAGTTGGCTAAATTGGCATCGGGCAGACGAACACCGCGACTTTTTCGATTTCTGCCGCGCAGTGATTGCTTTTCGGAAATCGCATAGCTCGCTATGTCGATCCGTTTTTTGGCATGAAGCGATTCGATGGTATGGGGTTGAACACGCTCCAGATTTATCGAGCAATTCTAGAAGCATTGCGTTTTGTTTGCATGGGACGAGGGACGATCCCTATGATTTGTACGTCATGATCAACGCAGACCATGAGGCAAAGACGTTCGGTGTTTTTGAAAGATCGCACCAGGAATGGCGAAAGGTCATAGACACGTCATTTGGACGTCCAACGGATATTCAGGGCTACGATGTAGCGACGCCAATTAATGGCAGCTACGCGAAAGTTGAAGCGCGAAGCATCGTTGTGCTTCAAGCGGAGCGAACCATTTAGGCGACCGCGAGGGAGATTTTCGACTCAACTTGGGCTCTCCTATCCCGATAATCCAACCTCCCTGTGGGCCATGCTATCGCAGATCTTACCCTCAGCTCAAGTGTCCCCAACGATCTCCCGAATGCTGCGGCTTCTCGGGTGTTGGATCGTCGAAACGTTGAATTCGAGTCATCGCTTGCAAACGCGATCTGCGAAGATTCAGAGTAAGTGGCGGCCTCGAACTCACAAACTCATCGAATGAGTTGAGGTGGTGTAAACTCAAGAAATTGCGCACGCCATTGAGCATGGAGGCGACTATTTCAGGTCCCTCGCGGTATATCTCGCTCGTTACCATCGCGATATCGGCTCCCGCAATTACGACCCGTGTTACATCTTCGGTTGAACAAATACCGCCACTAGCGGCGAGCGATATCGAAGTCCCACCTGACCGTAAACGAATTAATCCGTCGATGGTAGGATTGATGTTGCCGGAATGCGTCAGCGACCACTTGAGCGATGTCTTGATGCGTTCCGTGCTTACTTCCCAAGACGTTGCGTGGGCAAAACAAACCAGTCCGGAAGCGCCCGATTCAGCAAGTCGCCACGCCAGATTCGAAAGATTCGTATGGTACGGTGAGAGTTTAACCGAGACAGGGATACTAACCTGATCACAGAGGTAGGTGACGCATGCAAGAAGCTCCCGCTCTATACGATCACCGCTGACCGAGGGTTCTGTAATTTCAGGCTCTAGCATTAATTCAATCGCATCCGCTCCCGCCCGCTGAAGATCTACCGCAAAGCTCAGCCAATGACCACCCGTACAACCATTCAAACTGGCGATGACTGGCACATCAGCGACTTTTTTGTGCCGAGAAATAGTTTCGAGATACCCTTGAGGTCCGCCATTGTACCTGTCCTCGCATTGTTCGTAGCTCAACCATTCCATCTGCGATTCTCGTTCGCTGACTTGTTCCCCTCGCTGGTTTCGCTGATGAACAATTTGCTCTTCGAATAATGACGGTAGTACAATTGCGCCTGCACCTGCGGTAGATAACTCGCGCACTCTTTCGGGAAGCAGCGTCATTGGACATGAGCCGACGACGATGGGCGATTTCAGTTTCAATCCTAAATAGGAAGTGGATAGACTTGGGTGCATCATTCCGCGAGACAATTGGTTAGAGGATTGGGAAAAGAGCTGCAACGTTCGTTGTATTCACGATTATTGTTACTCCGGGCTGAGTGCGTATCGCCTCCTGCGCCAACTGCTTCAAATAGAACGATGACAATCTTCCTCGGAGTATGATCATGCCTTCATGGTACTCACAAGTAATCGAACGCAGTTCTTCGTAACCGCGGGCTTGTAGCCGCTGCCGAGCTTCCCCCAGGATGGCCTCCTCTAGCGCGCGGCTTCGTTGGATAAGGATGGTTTGCCGCTGTGCGAACTCATAATTCGACTCTGCACAGATTATCTGATTTAGCATATTTTCACATTTCCCAGAAACTTCGGACTCTTGGGATTTTTAAAAGCTACGGTCATTTTATTCTCATCGTCGACAACTACTCGAAACTATGAGCCCTGCCGGGCTAGATGTCTGTTTTCATAATATTTTGTTTCTTTTGGATGAAACTGATACGCTCTTGCAGCATCAGTGCAAATCACAGTCCCAACGCTCAAGCTGACTGTCGCTCAAATAAGAAACGAGTAACGTCATCGCAGATCCGTTAGTGACCATCGACTTTTGCCAAAAATTATGTAGCAATCAATTGCCAGAAAATAATCACGGTCGACACAGTTCGGTGCAGGATGTAACGAAATGACACAGCTCATTGACCCAATCCTGATCGGAAAATTTTCGCATAAGAAATTTGCCCGGAGATGCCTGCACGCCATTTGATGTTTGCGATCATGCTTGTC
>JAYVBW010000265.1:0-4134 GCA_043750255.1 Pirellula sp. | reverse complement strand
CAACGTTTTGGTCCACAAATTTGTATGCCGCGGAACGTTGGAAGAGAAAATTGATAAGATGATACGCGACAAGAAATCGATAAGCCAAGAACTGTTCAGCGAGGAAGGCCAATTCAATTTGACAGAAATGTCCAATCAACAACTCTTGCAGTTCGTGGCGCTCGACATCAACAAGGCATCAACGTAAGCGCAATAATTACTCCACGCATTCGAAGGAATCGATCATGGGATGGGACCGAGGTTGGGCACCTTATGTTTCAGTAGCACAACGCCGAGCACAAGCACTTCGGGAAATCGCTAAACTCGATAAAAAGAGCGGTAAAAGCGGAAAAGCTCGAAGCCCCGTTAGGATTGAAGGTCGAAAAATGGCGACCACTTTTTGGGGTGAAGCGTGGTGTGACAACTTAGAGAGCTATAGCGACTACTCCAACCGTTTGCCACGCGGTCGGACGTATGCCCGCAATGGTTCGATTCTGGACCTGCAAATGGAAAAGGGAAACATCACAGCGTTGGTCAGTGGCTCAAGTCTTTACAAGATCAAAATCCAAATCAAGACGTTGGCTCCCAAGCTTTGGAAGAGTATCAAGACGGACTGCTCAAGCTCCATTCATTCGATGATGGATTTACTGCGTGGTAAGCTCAGCACTGAAGTATTGCAACGATTGACTCAACCCAAAACGGGTTTATTTCCACAGCCAAATGAAATTGATTTGCGGTGTAGTTGTCCTGACTCCGCTTACTTATGCAAGCATCTGGCTGCGGTTATGTTTGGTATTGGGAATCGACTTGACCACTCGCCTGAAATGCTTTTTGTCCTTCGCGGTGTTGAGCAGAATGAACTGATCGGCGAAGTGATTGGAAGCCAACAACTCAGCAACGCATTGTCTTCCGATCCTCATTCTGAGCTCGCAGGCGATGACCTAGGTTCGCTCTTTGGAATCGACCTGGTCTCAAGTCCAGCGTCGAAAGAGAGGAAACAACCCAAAACGCGAAGCGCCAAAAAGGGGGTAGGTAAAAAACCCCTGCGATCGAAGACATCAACATCTAAGACCCTACCCAAGCCAACAGCTAATACGAGAACCGCTTCTACACCGCAAGCCAACAAGCAGCCGCTCAAGAAGACGAGCAAACGGAAAATGCAAACGCCAACTGCGACGGACAAAGAGAATGTCGCAACCGGAGTACGTAAGCGAAAAGCCATTAAAAAACGTTCCTTGCAAGTGGAAAGTTCCACGGCTCAGGATGAGGGGCTTCCGGTCGCACTAAGAATGATGTTGGAGGGGGAAGTTAGTCGCGGCAAAGGCAATTCAAAGGGTAAACCGCGTTAATCACGATCCACACTGGGCTTTTGTCGATTCGAATTGAATGATGGTCGTGCGCGTGCCTCATTGGCGTTTTGTAGACTGATTGAGCGTATGGATTCCACCGGCAAAAAAAGTGGATGATAGCGGTTGCGAACAAGGTCTGAAAAATATTCGAATCAATCCACCTTTGCGTACCTATTCGCTCATCAGAGCGCATTTACGAATCCATTTTATGCCGCAAAACTGCTCGTCAACCCGTCGCCCGACTTTTTGCACCATACGATACACGAATTCGCAATGCTGAATCCCGAATCCCGAGTTTGACCCCAACGGAGTTACCCCCTTGTACGTGAGACCGCGTTGAAGCGTGACATAATCGCGCACTGTGGATTCACCCGACATAACCCTGCCCCCTCACGTTTGCTTTGATGGCCTGCTCCAGTTTCGCGGACTCGGCGAACTGAGCGTGCAGTTCGGCGACGAGGCGCGTCGGCGCGGCGTGCGATTCAGTCCCAACGGGACGACAGGTTGTAGCCACGGGCGTGAGCCCGTGGTGATGGTGCGTACCACACGCGACAAGCCCCAGGGGGGCGACAGGATACACCGCATCACCGGTTCCTGTCGTCCCGTTGGGACTCAACGCATCTCGCGGATACGTGTTCCATGGGCTCACGCCCATGGCTACATCATTTCGCCATTTCATGGCTACATCATATCGCCACTTCGTGGCTGCGATGGTTCGCCACCTCGCGGCGGATGAATGAGGTTTTGATTTCATTGGATGACCTCTTGCTCGAATACATAGCGCAGGTCATAGGTGAACTTATGGTGTTCCAACATGGCGATGAACTCTTCTTCAAAAGTTCGCTTACGATGGTGGACTTCTTGATTCAAAATGTACGCTCGAACCTTCTCGCACTGCGACTCACTTACGGAAAATGCACCGTATCCCGATTGCCACTCGAACGGAATTCGCGGCTTGATCTTGTCATTTACCATCTTGGATGAATTCCCTTTAATCAAACGCAACATATCAGAGATGGCAATTGTCGGACTGAATCTCGTTAACAAATGAACATGGTCTTCGACTCCGCCCATGCACAACAACGTGCCTTTGTTTTCACGAATGACTCCACCGACGTATCCGTACAACTTGTCTTGCCATGTTTTCTCAATCATGGGTTTACGGTACTTGGTACTGTAAACGACATGGAACAACAGATTGGTAAAGGTCGACATCACTGTTTCTCCCCGCTAAACCCGAGCCCCTTTAAATTCTTCCTGATGAGCTTCTCTAATTTAGCAGACTCGGCGAACTGGGCGTGCCGTTCGGCGACGAGGCGCGGCATCTTTTCCTCGAAGGGGTCGCCGTCGTCTTCGACTTCCTCGGCCCCGACGTAGCGGCCGGGCGTGAGGACATGGCCGTGCGCGGCGATCTCGGCGGTGGTGGCGGATTTGCAGAAGCCAGCCACGTCCGCATACGCAGCCTTGGAGTTTTCAGTTTTCAGTTTTCGGTTATCAGTAGAAACACCGGAACGCCATGCGTGATACGTGGTGGTGATTCTCTGAAGATCAACGTCCGTCAGTTCGCGATGGACGCGATCGATGAGGGTGCCGAGTTTACGCGCGTCGATGAAGAGGGTCTGTTTGCGTCGGCCTCGATGAGCGATTTGCGAATCTCGCCTTCGCCCGATTGATTGGAACTCATGCTCCCGTTCGCGAGAACAAAGCCAGCCATTCCACTTGGTGACAAATGATGAACAAAGTGCTGCACCCAGGCGAAGTTGGCGTTGCCCTTGGGCGGGACGCCGAACTGCCATCGTACATCGTCGTCCTTGCGGAACCAGTCGGAGTCGTTGAAAGGCGGGTTGGCAAGTACGTAGTCGGCGCGGAGGTCAGGATGGAGATCGCGGCGGAAGGTGTCGGCGTGCTCGGGGCCGAAGTCGGCACTGAAGCCTCGAATAGCTAGATTCATGACGGCCAACCGCCGGGTTGTGGCATTGGACTCTTGCCCGTAGATGGCGACCTTGTCACGCTGGCCTCCATGCTCCTCGATGAATTTCTCAGACTGCACGAACATGCCGCCTGAGCCACAGCAGGGGTCATAGATACGTGAGTTGGCGTGCGGAGCAAGCATCTCAACGAGACAACGCACGACGCAGGATGGTGTGTAAAACTGACCGCCGTTCTTACCTTCAGCACTAGCGAATCGGGTTAGAAAATATTCATACACGCGGCCAAGAAAATCAACAGAGCGATGAGTCTTTTCGCCATCACTAGCGGCGATTAGGATGATGGTGGCGATGAGGTCTATTAGTTCTCCAAGACGATGCTTGTCGAGTCCAGGGCGGGCGTAGTCCTTGGGTAGAACGCCCTTGAGTCGAGGATTGTCTCGCTCGAGGGCGACCATGGCATCGTCGACGATTTTGCCGATGGTAGGCTGCTTGGCGCTGGATTGGAGATGTGTCCATCTGGCTTCCTTTGGCACCCAGAAGACATTCTCGGCCCGGTATTCGTCCTGGTCCTCGGGATTCGAACCAGCATAGTCGCCCAGGGCATCAAAAAGGGTGGATCACGGTCAGTTTAGAAACGGCTGAGCCATCAAATGTGGTAATCCTGTCGCTGCTTGAATAATACTGTTCCCAACAACTTGAATCCCGCGCGCCCACATCGCGTGTTCGTCAGCAAAAACCAATTCTGGAACCGCAGGCAGTACATGCCAATGGCCATTGATTATTTCCGTCTCAAGTTGCGAAACTTGCCAAACGGCGTGTCCAATAAAAAGTCGACAGTGATCCGGTGTCGACTGGGCTAGCTTCTTCAAAGTTTC
>JAYVBW010000264.1:0-2861 GCA_043750255.1 Pirellula sp. | reverse complement strand
CTGCCAACAATACGCTGTTGTTTTTTTAGAGTTTGCTACACTGCTCGGCTTAGTTGGATGATGATGGGAAGCTTACTGATTTGGGCAGGAATGTAGTCTTGCTCGGGGCTGACCATAGCAAATGACTTGCTGCATAGGGGTGAAATTCGAATGACTCGTATTCCCATTAGCCAAGCTGACGAACACGCCCGTCGGATGAAGGAACGTTTGGAGTTGAGCACGGCCGAGATTGGTCTGCAGGTTCGAACGACAAACTGTCTGGAGGAGAAGGGTATCTTCACAGTCCGTGATCTTTTACAGAGTTCGCCCGATACTCTTTTAAGCATTGCGAACTTCGGTGAAAAGACACTCGAAGAGGTGTATCTTGCCCTCGAGAAAATCGGCTACAACCGCGAGTGGCGCAAGCCACGGTAACACGCAACGTTCTCAATCTCGTTGGTCATCATGTCCACAGGCTGACATTGGTCTTGGCAAGCGTCGATGGTCAAGTCCGGCTGAGGACAGCCGGACCTACATAAATCAAACGCACATAAATCAAACGCACATAAATCAAACGTAACCGTCTTGTTGAACAAACCGTGTCAATTATCCCCTTGGATGTTTCCCAAGTATTGTTTTCGCACTTCGGGATGCTGTTTCACTTGCTCGGGAGTTCCTTCGCAGAGTACAGATCCTTTGTTGATTACATAGCATCGGTCAACTGCAGCCAGGATTTCCAAAGCAGCGTGGTCCGTTATCAAAATCGATATCCCCGTATCCCGAAGATCAAAGATCGTCTGTTGGATGCTTTGGACTGTGACAGGATCGATTCCGGCGAAGGGTTCGTCTAGCATGATAATGCGAGGATTGGAAACTAGGCATCGTGCAATCTCCAATCGCCGCCTTTCGCCGCCGGATAGTTTTGCAGCACGCGATCGCCGAATGTGCGTGATCTTAAACTGCGCTAGAAGCTCATTGGTTCGCTTTCGACGATCTGACCATCCCACTCCTAACAGTTCGAGCATAGCTGAGATATTTTGCTCGACAGTTAGCCTTCGAAAAACGCTAGACTCCTGCGCTAGATACCCCATCCCTCCGTCGCGTGCGCGACGAAACATGGGCCAGTAGGTCACTTCTTCTCCCCCCAAGAACACTTGCCCACGATCAGGCATTACCAGACCGCATGTCATTCGGAAGCTTGTGGACTTGCCTGCGCCATTGGGACCAAGCAACCCAACAATTTCTGCTTCGCCTACCCGCATGCTTACGCCGTTCACGACTTTGCGCCGGCCATAGGTTTTTTCCAGTCCAACAACATTGAGAACATCCATGTTCTAATCCTTTCAACGACAAGCAAATCTTGTTAGCGTATCAGTCCCATTCGTTGGACGTTCGGCATGAACGGCACGGGTGCGTTCCAATAATGGGGCCAAAAGACCATAACCGCCCGCCCAATAAACAAACGCTCGGGCGCGTGGTGCTGACGCCAAGACCGAGCGTCGGAACTCGCGCTCGAATTGTCCCCCATTGGGAAATACCAGTCTTTTTCCAATGTGAAATCAATTGTCCTTCGCCCTTTGGCCATCATACCAGCGGCCCACAAGTTAGGGTTCGAGAGAATCGCGTTTCGATTTAATCCCTCATGGGACATTTTCTTACTATTAGTCAATTCAGTGGCTGTCAGATCATGCATTTCACGTGCGTAGCGATCGTTGTTCTCTTCCGTGCTTGATTGCCGTAAGACGCTAATGATATCTGTATAGTCGTACATAGAGTTTGGATACGTACCCTGTACTGTGTTGTAATAAATGTCACGAAAGGCCTGAGCCCGAAAGATTTCCGCTCCACCACCTTCAACACCTATTCCGATCGGTGCGGCGTCGAGCGGGTTAGTCGGTGTACTCTTCGGAATTCGATTGACGATAGCTATATAGGATTCGCTAATAAGATTTCCGCTTGGCGTCCACTTGACCGGTTTGCCATCAGCCCAAAGCACCAACGTATCATCGACGTTGGCAAATCGAATGCGATGTTTACCACCGGCCCGAATGCTTGTGGCGGCAATTGCTTTCGACGAGAGTGTTTGCCCCTCCTGCTGAAACGCTTCTACTGTCTTGCCATCGACTAGAACCGTCAACGTTGCTTGGCCCGTCTTGAGATCGATACGGCATTCGTGTTCCACGCCCGCTTTAACCAATATCAAGCCCAATGTCTGAGTGTCTCGTTCTGTTTTGATTTCAAAATCGGCAGCCAAATCACTGGTCCAGTGAACTCCATCGTTCTCAAGCGGTCGGCTTGAACTGAATCCGGAACGATTGGTAGAGCGAATTAAATCTTCTGCAATACTTTGGAAGTTCTCAATGTTGATTCGGGATTTGTCCGTCGAGTAACTTGCGTTATATGCTGTGAAGTCAGTGATCAGCCTGGAGGATTGAGGTTGGATTGGTGCTGGCAATTTACCGGTGGTCTCGACCGATTCCCATGCCAACGGATCGACCACGCGGTGGTAATATCGCAGCCAGTTGATGGTTCCCAGTGGTGCCTTCGTTATCGATGCGGACCATTTGGTTTCCGTTTGCTCGACTCGCCAGTTCGACTCGCTTACGGGGAAAGGCTGCCATGAATTTGGCACACCGGCTTGGACCAACTTTTTAGGAATGTATTTGGAGTCGTAGATGACCTGCAGCATGGCGTTCATGACATGGGGTGGCTTTCTAGCAATCTCAAACCCAGGTCCTGCGGCCCGTGCTTCGTTTAGGTTGTTTTTGACATAAATGTTTCCTTCTCGGATGCGGATGGTCTCGTTTGGGCGACCAATACAACGTTTAATGTAGTTCAATCGTGCTTCTTCGATAAATTTGAAAACGATGACATCCCAGCGT
>JAYVBW010000263.1:0-4402 GCA_043750255.1 Pirellula sp. | reverse complement strand
GAGGGTGGCGAGGCTGGTCTATTACTTGATATTCGAACCCACGCAGGCGACGTAGCTTCTAGTAAGGCCTACAGTGTCGGGAAATTCAAAGAGGACGGTACCGGCTCTGTAGTGGTGTCCGACGACAGTCTCGTTGGCAATGCGGTGATTATCGTCGTCCTAGATAAAGACGGCAAATTGGTTGCTGAGCGAAATACAACAATTGGAAGCGAAGGCAAATAATGGATCTGGACGCCATTGATCGAATAGCATCTGCGACCCTCGAGGGATACCTAGTCCGCAAAGACCTAGTGCGTACCTTTAGCCGCCAGTTCCCAGTTCCGACGTATGTGGTCGAATTTTTGCTTGGCCGCTACTGCGCCAGCACGGACCAGGAAGAAATCGAAGAGGGGATCAAGATCGTCCAAAGGCAGCTTGCCGACCGCACCGTCAAAGCTGGAGAGGAAGAACTTTTTAAATCGCGTTCAAGAGAAAAGGGCGAGATTCGCATCATCGATTTGATCAGTGCCAGGCTGGATGCTCGAACAGATTCCTATTTGGCGACGTTGCCAAGTTTGCAGCTTAGCGATGTGCGTATTAACCCAGAAATGGTTAACGAGCACGAGCGGATGCTGACCGGCGGTTTTTACGCGGAGATTGGTCTCACCTACGATTCTGCCATAGCGCAGGAAAAGAGCGGTAGACCGTTTGCTATCGATAGTCTTCGTGAAATCCAGTTGTCCAAACGGGATGTATTGGAAACGTTGGCGGGAGCTAGGGCACAGTTTACTACTGCGGACTGGAAGATATTTTTGCTTCGCAGTATTGGTATCGCGGCGGAAAGCTTGAGCGAGCGTGCAAAAGACGCTTTCCTGTTGCGTATGGTGCCGTTCGTGGAGCGAAACTACAACCTAGTGGAGTTAGGGCCGAGAGGCACGGGCAAGAGTCACTTATTCCAACAAGTGTCACCCTACTCGCATTTGATCTCAGGAGGCAAAGCGACCGTCGCTCGTATGTTTGTAAACATGTCTAGCGGCCAGCGTGGATTAGTCTGCCAGTACGATGTTGTCTGTTTCGACGAGGTCTCTGGCGTGTCCTTTGATCAAAAGGATGGCGTCAATATCATGAAGGGGTACATGGAATCAGGTGAGTTCAGTCGTGGCAAAGAAAGTATTCGCGCAGACGGTAGCCTAGTTCTGGTGGGTAACTTTGAAGTAGACGTTGAGCATCAACAACGAGTTGGCCATTTATTTGGACCACTTCCACCGGAAATGCGAGACGATACAGCTTTCATGGATCGAATCCATGCCTACCTACCAGGCTGGGATTTGCCAAAGGTGAATAAAGATATTTTGACAAATCATTTTGGCATGGTCAGCGACTTCCTGTCAGAGTGTTGGAGCCGGCTGCGTGGTGAAAGCCGCATTTCATCGCTTCAAGGCCGCGTTTACTTTGGTGGTGCGTTGAGTGGTCGCGATACCAATGCGGTAAACAAGACGGTCAGTGGTTTGCTGAAATTGCTGTATCCGGTTGGCGTTGCAGATGTCCCCGACGAGGACTTGGAGTGGGCGGTGCGGATCGCAATGGAATGCCGCCGCCGTGTCAAAGAGCAGCAAAAGCGGATTGGAGCGGCAGAGTTTCGCAATACCCATTTCAGTTACGTTATGGGTGATGACGGGGTCGAGAAATTCGTATCGACACCTGAGTTGCAAAGCGAGGGTGCCATCGGGACTGATCCTCTTGAACCAGGACAAGTATGGGCAATTAGCCCTGGTGGGCAAGACGAGTACCCTGGCTTGTACCGTGTAGAGGTCAACGAAGGTCCAGGTTCAGGCGTGAAAGTGCTGAACAAGCCGGTACCGCAGCCATTCAGGGAGTCGGTCGGATTTGCAGAGCAAAACCTTTACACCAGATCTAACCAACTTGTCGGCGACAAAGACCCGCGTCAGCACGAGTTTAGCGTGCAGTTGCGAGCGTTTGACGCTTCGAAACAAGGCTCCAAGCTTGGCGTAGCGGTCCTGATTGCTTTGTGCACGTCCTTGCTTAAGAAATCGACGCGGGGGGGCCTAGTCGTAGTAGGCGAGGTCAATCTAGGTGGTTCCATCGAGCCAGTCTACAACGCGGTTAGTATCACGGAGATGGCAGCGGAAAAGAACGCAGCCACGCTCTTGATGCCCGTCAGTTGTCGACGCCAGTTGATTGACTTGTCTGACGACATGGCAACCAAAATCGACGTCCAATACTACTCGGACATGCGGGATGCATTGCTTAAATCGATCCAGGATTAGTTGGTAAACTATCCATTTCGTCACAAACAAGTTATCATTCGGGCTTCACTCTTTAGCCAGTTATAAGGACTGCAACTGTGCGTACTCTTGAATCCAGCGCCCTTCTTAGTTCTGCGTTTCTTTCTTTCCTTTTGCTGAACTTCGTAGAGGGACGCGATGCCGTTGAGGGAGAAGGCGATTGGGAGCATATGAAAAAGATCATGCCGAATGGTTACGTTTGCGGCATCACGAGCGTTCCACTTCAGATCGATGGAAAGCTGGATGAGGAGTCATGGAAAGCGGCTCCATGGACCGAAGACTTTGTCGATATAGAAGGAGCCCAGAAACCAACGCCCAGGTTCCGAACGCGCGCAAAGATGCTCTGGGACCAGGAAAATTTTTATATTGCGGCGGAGCTGTCCGAACCCCATCTGCAAGGTACTCTCACGCAACATGATGCCGTCATTTTTCAAGATAACGATTTCGAAGTTTTCATTGATCCAGATAGCGACAACCACGAATACTACGAACTCGAGCTGAATACCCTCAATACCACTTGGGATTTGTTCATGCCTCGTCCTTACAAAGACGGAGGTGGTGCCGAGAACAAATGGGAATTTTCAGGCCTCCAGACAGGCGTTCATCTCAATGGATCACTTAATGACCCTAGCGATCAAGATTCATCCTGGTGCGTCGAGATTGCAATCCCTTGGACTGCCTTTTCGACCCAATCGCGTCAAGTTGCTCCTCCTCAAAACGGAAAACAATGGCGAATTAATTTCTCTAGAGTCGAATGGCAATTCGAATTAGTGGATGGGAAATACAAGAAAGTCCCAGATACAAAAGAAGACAATTGGGTTTGGTCACCCCAGGGAATCATCGACATGCATCGGCCAGAACGATGGGGCTTCGTCCAGTTCTCAAACGCGATGCCAAGCACTTCCAAATTCAATCCTGATTCAAGTCTTGCTAGCCGCGATTTGCTTATGGAAGTCTACCATCGCCAACGGGCTTTTCATGTGAAGCATGGTAGGTGGGCCAAGAGTTTTTCCGAGTTTGATTTTGTTGCTGGATCTGGAGTTGGTGCAGAGAAATTTACCATGTGCACTACTGCTGACGGCTATCAAGCATCGGTGGTAGTTTCCACCGGAGCAAAATCGCAAGAGATTTGGAATGTGAGACAGGACTCCAAAATATGGATGTCTACTGAAAGTGGACTTGTCCCAAAAGCGCTGCAACGAGCGGGTGAAAACCGGGCGCAGTTACGTTGTGCACTGGACTCCAGCCCCATCGAACAGCGAGAAGGAATGGAGTTTCTGATTGCAAACATGCCTGAACGCGATTTGCGGACTTTGACTTCGGAGTTCCTGCTGGAAGAAGTTCGATTGGCCTACCTCGCGTGGGATATGTCGCCTTGGAAGAATGATATTCCTAAAGAAATCTTCTTTAACAATGTGCTGCCTTATGCGAATATCAACGAGCGCCGCGATTCATGGCGGCAGGACTTCCGCGAACGCTTTTTAACTTTAATTGCTGGGGTCAAGACGCCAGCACAAGCAGCCGTCCGTCTTAATCAAAAGCTCTTCCCGCTCCTAAATGTTAAGTACTCGACAAAGCGTCCCAAGGCCGATCAAAGTCCATACGAGTCGATTAATTCCGGCACCGCTTCGTGTACTGGGCTTTCGGTATTGTTAATTGATGCTTGCCGAGCGCTAGGTATTCCTGCAAGATTTTTTGGAACGCCACTTTGGTCAGACAAGAGCGGGAATCATTCGTGGGTTGAAGTATGGGACCATGGCTGGCATTTCACAGGCGCTGCCGAACCCAATGGCGACGATTTGGATAAAGCATGGTTTCTTGATCGTGCGTCGACAGCGAAACGCGATGACGCGATGAATGCGATCTTTTACGCTGAAGTGAAAGTGTCGATACCGAAAGAGAAACGATCGATTGGACCAGTGGGATAATCATTCAATTGCCGGTGCGATACCATTCCATTTATCTAAGCTGGGAACTCGGATAGCACTTGGGATCCGCAGATTTGTGCTCGCCGCAGAAGGCAATCTTAAGCCAACTTCGGCAAACATACGCAACGTGTACCAAGTGAGCCCATTCTCTTTCCAAAGTTCTCGCAAGTGCTTCCATGCAGTTCGAGG
>JAYVBW010000262.1:0-12268 GCA_043750255.1 Pirellula sp. | reverse complement strand
GGCGAGCCTTGTTGTATGCTCGTCCCTATCCCAAGAGGCCTCGCCGAAAACCTCGAACCTCGATTCGAGTTTTTGGAAAGTAATCCAACTCTAAGCGATGAATACAATCGTTGGCACTTCGTTCCTAGGCTCCAGATGGTTTCAACTATTTAACCCATGGCGTGCGAATGACGTGGGACGGCCCTACCTGTGCTTGGAAAAAATTGCATCAAGTGCAACTCGCTCTTTTTCAGTATCGGTCCACGATAAGTCGAGCGAATGAATGGCTTCATCGAGCATGAATGCATCGTGTCCGCGAGAGATTGCGTATATCCCGCTTCGTTGAAATCGAATTTCTTGTTCGACCAAGTTATGAATCCAATCGGTACTATCTAGCACCAATCCATTTAAACTGTTGCTGGACGATGCAGCGTTCGAGGGCACTGAGTTAAAGCCTATGCTGGAATGGTCGGCTGGAGTCGAAGGCAGTGTCGAAGGCGGCGGCATCGCAACTACGCTATCTTCCTGGGGCGACTCTGATGCCACGATTGTATCACTGAGTGTTGAGAGGGTAGCGATATGAGCAGGTGCTGGGATCGATTGACCTGCCAAAAAGGTTTCGACCCGTTCGAAATTCCGTGCAATACTCGAGCGTGTTGCATCCTGCATGCCAACATAGTCTGCACCCGACGTCAGTTTGCCACCTAGGGTTGCATGCACGGTAGCTCGATCGACGCCACCTGCTGTTGAGAACGCTTCGACATTTTCAAAACCTCGTGCAAATGTCGAAAATCCTGGTCCAACAATCGAGGTTAGATCGCCGTTGGTGCTGAACAAATCGTTGCCGACAGAATCATAAAGGGTTGCATTATCAATCCCACCAGCTGTTGCGTAAGCGGAGATGCGTTCGAAGCCAGCTATGTAGTTGAAAAATCCTGAGCCGCCCAAACTAGTAAATTGGGGACGGACGCTCAGATTGTCATTGCTAACCGAGTCGAACACGAACGCTTGGTCGTCTCCCCCTTGAATCGCATGCACAAAAATGCGTTCGACTTGATCGACAGTAAACGCATATCCGACGCCGGTCAATTCTGCCTTGTTCGGCCAAATATTCAAACGATCGTCGGTCGCTGCGTCGTACAAATAAGCGCGATCGGGGCCTCCGCCGCCAAGAAACTGAACGCTTTCGAATTGGGTAGCTAGTAGGCTGAGTTGTGAACTTTCCAGAGTTGCTTGCCCAGGTCTTAATTCGACTTTCTCCGCTAGGGTAGAGCCAATGATCGTGAGCGAATCATTGTTCTGATGTCCGTCCATCACAATGGTCTTCGTTATGTTGCTGTCGAGTTGGTAGGTTATTCCGGCAACGCTGGCGACGAGACCATGGCTAAGATCGATCTTGAAGTTGTCAGCGGCATCTGTCCCGTGAATGGTGAGTGCGGAACCTTGTTGCTGAAGTAAATTCACGACATGCACGTTGCGGCTCGTCGTTCCCGGAAGCACGAACTCAATGCTTTGCCCCTGCGTAACATTGAGATCGATTCGCCACTGATTTTCCTCAACGGTTGAGTCGGTCAAGGAACTATTCGAAATCGATGGTCTCAATACTTGCAAGGAACCAGATGCTTGTTGACCGGCATCGACAACGACAGTAAGTAGCCCGGTGTGCTCGGCAGTCAGGTTGTATCTGGATGAACCACTTAGCGATTGTTCCAAAAAGTCGACCGATCCGAGATCGACGGCATGGCTCGGTATAGCAGGAATGATTCCCCCGCCGCCCGTACCCCCGTCCGTACCGCCGCCGCTTGATGGGCTCGCAGCAAATGTCCAGTTCAAATGGTAGGAACCGATCGAGGTTAGGTCTGCGATGCTTAGACCAATCGATTCGCCAGCTAGGACAGAAAACGACAATTGACCGTTCGTTGCATGAATGGCGGTCTCCTGGCCGCCACGCAGCACGTTGAAAAACGCGTCTTCTACAGTATCGCTTCCAAGTTGGACAGACACCGTTCCATTTTGTATCGGGGCAAGTCGGAAGACATCGCGATCGACCAGTGAATTGATCCATCCATCTGTTTGCCAACTGTTCTCAATCGTAGCAAGTTGACCAGTCGCCAGCGAGTCGCCGACAGTGTCTTTTGGAAGTAGGCTTTCGATGGCCCGATCCAGATCTAGCGACTGGTAGTTTTGCTTGGTGACGCTGTCCCAGACCGAGTTTGCTGTCGATTTTAGATGTTCGTAGATCGATTGCGCAGTGATATTTTGCATGCCAACTAGTTCCATCGCCTCGCGGACAAGAACGCTGGCACCGGCAACGTAGGGAGCAGCCATGCTTGTGCCGCTGGCCGTTGACCAATCGTTTGAAATACCGTCCTTGCCATAGAAGTAATCGGGAACAGTACTTTCAATGGATCGTCCCGGTGCGGCAATAGATCGCGAATCTCGTTGACTAAAATCGCTGAGTTGCCCGTTTGCGTCAACACTTGATACGGGAATGACGTAGGGACTTGCTGCGGGATAGGAGAGGCCAGGCGATTTGTATTGTTGGAAAGAATTTCCCGCAGAAGCGACGACAACGATCCCGTCCCGCTGCAGTTGGGCGAATTCATCCTCGAGTGTTCCCCAGGAAGGCACGCTGCTAGAGTTCCAAGTAGAACCGAGAGATAGGTTCACGGTAGTAATGGGGTTTGCAAAAGCATTTCGGTTTTCGTGGACCCATTTTAGCGCGCTCTCGGCCCAGGCCAAATTGCCCTTTCCAGAATCCGTGAATACCCGCAGCGCTACCAAGTCGACGTTGGGAGCAACCCCTAAATGAACACCGTCGTTTGCCCCGATGATTCCTGCGACGTGCGTACCGTGAAATCCAGCCGGTGCGTCATCATACGGGCGTGCGTCATTCTCAGCAAAGTCCCAGCCACCGACCACTTTGTATCCCGGTCCGTAACCTTTGCCCAACGCCACATGATCGAACGCAATGCCGCTATCAATGACCGCGACGGTCTGTCCCTTGCCACTCAAACCGAATTGCGAGTGAACTTGATTCCAACCTGTTTGCGAATGTGCTTCACTCAGATGTTGTTCGATCGCGGGTGAGATGTTTGGGTCGAGTGGTTGGGCGAATGCCGGATTAGTCAACAGATCGTTTGAGTGGTACGCATCGTTTTCCAGCGGATTGCAAGTCGCGTCATGCGGACCGAAACCCAAAGGCATCCAGGGCATTGCCGATAACGCTAGGCGGCGTTCGCATTGCTCCCAAAGCGGACGATGCGCCCACGCAAAGTCCGTGTGAGTTCTCTCGCAATCTTGCTGCAACCTAGCGAGAGCCGTGCCGGTTTTTTTTGGGGTTCGTTGCGGTTTCATTAATTACTTCTTTGGATCCGCGAAATGTACGATAGGCTGCCCAAGCGATTTCGCTAGCGAATTCAGGCCCGGGGCTAGCGCCCACCGGTTCACGAAATCGCAACTTGACTGGCAATAGGCTAGCGCCTTCCGACTAATCATTGATTTCCCTTTGAATAATCCGAGGGGGGGGCACCTGTTCTACTTAAATTCACTCCAAGGCTAGGTCACGACTGCGATCCGCAGCAAAATACAAGCATTGAAGCAACCGCTCCCGATGGCCGATTGCTAGCGTAATCGGTTCGACTGCTACAATAGGTATTTTGCACAAGTGATTCCGTTGCGTTTTGCGGACATGAATTCGCAAGCCTTCACGCGTCGAAAGAAGTGGTGGGCATGTTGAAGAGGAATTCTTCAGCCTGTTTCCTTTTCTCCAGCGGAATCTACTTGCAGCACGGAAGCAGGGTTGAGTGATTCTGCATTCAATGGAGAGATTGTTTTTACCGCTTGGTTGCTGGAACTATGCATGGATGCAAAAGTCCGGTTTCTATAGCGGCTCGTTCGATCTTTTTAGCTGAATCTTTTGTCTTGCCTGCACCGGAGAAATCGAATCATGCCTCGGTTGAGTTGGGTACAACGTCTCTACTGGCGCTATTTCTCTAAACCCGTGAGCGAACGAGCGTTGTTCCTCCATGTAATCGAATACCCGGTTGCATCGGTGTTGGAGATTGGCATAGGTTCTGGCGAGCGGATTAAGCAAGTGCTGCCTCTTTGCATTCGGCCGGAGGGTGGCACTCAAATCCGATACGTCGGAGTTGATCCATTTGAATCAGCAGGTCCAGGGGTTCCGCACATGAATCTCAAGGCAGCACATCGGATGCTCGCGGAATTTGGAGTCAAAGCACATTTGATTCCAGGCGACCCGACCAACGCATTGGCTCGCGTCGCGCACACGGTCTTGCCAAGCGACCTCATTATCATTGATGGAAGCTGGGGCGTCGAAAGTCAACAGGGCAGTGCGATTACTTACTGGCTGCCCCGGCTCTGCCATTCGAAGTCGACTGTCTTTGCTGCGGCGGTACAAGGTGGACTGTTGCAAAGAGTGGAACTACCAGCCACGGCCGTTGAGCAGACAGCAATCACGCGTGCCGCTTGACGTCTAACCACATCCACGCAGCGGGCGGAGCCGCTGCTCCACAGTGGTCCGGCGACTCCACAGTGGTCCTGCTGCTCCACAGTGGTCCCGCGACTCCGTTCGCGGGATCGTTTGTCAACTCAGACGGGCCTATCGCACAGTCGTGCTGTTTGGCAGATCGCTTAGCTTGATCTTCGATGTTCCTTTACCTTGCTCTTCAACCTCTGCAATCGATTCGTCAGGAATCGTTTTGTTGAATATCTTGTTTGCAAAGAGATAATTTTTTCGATGATCGATGCCATTGGCTCGCTGGGCGAGTCGAGATTCATCCGTATTGGCTCCGAAGCTCCTGAAACGCTTTCCTGCAAATCGAGTTCCATTATAGATTGTCCCATACTGGATCGGACCAACACCCAAAATCCAGGTGTCTCTAGCGCTGCTGCCTGCTTGCGCGATACCTGATTGCCACAATGGTTCTCGTGTTTCTCGATCGTATGCGAAGACGGATACCTTGGCCGCCGCGCTCTTCATATCTCGTTTTGCAACAGAAATCTCTGGAATCGTTGGGAGAGAAGGCGATCCTGGGATAACAAATGAGGCACTATTGAGAAAATTGTTCGCAGGCAGGCCGTAGATCATGCTGTGACCATCGGTTCCCAAAGCACCGCATCGTGCTTCACAAATTATTTCGGACAGCTCCTTCGTATCAACCAACATGCAGCCCGCCGCAGTCAGTTGTTGTCGTAGGCCACTGATGACATAGTCTGAATTCACCAAATTGACTGGCATCGCAACGCCTGGAATCACCTTGCCAGCACCTACGACATACTGAGTGTCGAGAAAAACCTTGTGACCAGAGATCGCACGAAAATCCATTTTCGCAAGTGTTGAATCGACCGCATCCGACATGAGTAGCTGTTCGGTAGCCGTAAACGATTTGGTCGTTCCACAGCCAGCAAACGCGAATACGACGGCAACTTGCAAACACAAAAAAACGTGTCGCAATGTTCGAAATGTCTTCGGAGGGAATTGAAACAAATGCATTGTTTTAAGGAACGAGTGCAAGCAAGGCGGGTTACCCGTAAGGGATAGGCCGCCAGAATACAGCATGAACTCGATCATCCGAAAGAGAATCTAGGTGGCCTGGGCTGTTTAGGCTGTTACTCGCTGCTTCCCAGCATTATTGGCACCTGGATAATTTGTCCGTTGCGAATCACATTTAAGACAACTTGATCGCCGGATTTTTTGGTTTCGATCACGCTCAACAAATCGTCTGATTGCTTAACTTTTTGACCATCGATGCCGACGATCAAGTCCGATTGGCTATGATCGATCGCCTCGTGCTCAAAAACGAGTATGCCGCGTCGGACCTTTTTGCGTTCAATTTTCGAGCCTCGTATCCCGGCTTTCTCGGCAGGACCGTTTGGCGTAAGAACAACTACGAGCAACCCTTTGTCCGTTTCGAAGACTTGCATAATGCCAATCGTTGGCCTTTGCACACGCCCGGTGGCAAGAAGCTGGGGAACCACTCGACGAATTGTATTGACGGGGATCGAAAAACCAATACCGGCGTTGTCGCCACTGCGAGTTGCAATCGCTGTGTTCATTCCAATCAGCTCCCCGCGGGAATTAAGAAGTGGACCGCCAGAGTTACCTTGATTGAGAGCCGCATCGATTTGAATGATCGATCGAATGATACGGCGTGTTTTGGAAGTTATCTGGCGATTCAAGCTGGAAATAATACCAGTGCTCATGGTCCTTTCAAGTCCGAATGGATTGCCAATAGCGATAATATGCTGGCCGACTCGCAGATTGGATGATTCACCCCATTGCAGTGGAAACAGCAGCGTGTCGGGTGCGTTGATTTTCAAAATTGCGATGTCGTTGTCTGGATCTTGCCCGACTAACTCAGCGGGAAAGGAGTCTGTATTGAATAGCATAACGCTTATTTGCTTTGCGCCCTCTACCACGTGATAGTTAGTCAGAATGTGCCCTTGTTGATCGATGACGCTACCACTTCCACTTCCTTCGATTTCGGTCAAGCTAAAGAGGGATTCAGGTCGAACCGAATTGGTCGAAATGTTCACGACACTTCGATTGGTTCGATCGTAGACGGAAACGTTGATGGCTTCCTCAGTAGTCATTGCCACAAAGCCATCGGGGAAGTGCATTACATCCCGCTGAGGATCGGCATTTGCACGCCGACCGAATCCAAACCCTTGAAATGCCCAACCGAGGCCAAGCCCGATTAGTAAGAGTGAAACTGCAACTAGGGCTTTTCGAATCATGAATTTACCTTGTCGATCCAAAGAGGACATGTCGATCAGCCTGTCCTCAAGCTGACAGAACACGTAGGTCAGCCTGTCCTCAGGCTGACAGAACCTGCTAATAGTTTAAATTCGTCGAAAAACGCATAGTGTCCCGCTGAGGACACTACGTAAAATCAGTGTCCGGCTGAGGACAGCCGAACCTACGTGTAAGTCCTGCCCGGCGTGCCGGACGGTACTCGTGACGAATTTGCGACATCATGTTACCTTGTCAACTAGTTCGGACCAACCTGACATTCCTTCCTATCCTTTTTTAAAGTCGATGCCTGATGACGATTCGCACTCGTTTTGCCCCTAGTCCAACTGGATATCTCCATATCGGGGGCGTTCGGACTGCACTATTTAACTATCTGCTAGCAAAGCAGGCGGGTGGTCAGTTCCTCCTTCGTATCGACGATACCGATCAGAATCGCAATGTACAAGCTGCACTGCAACCCATTTTGGACGGATTCAAATGGCTTGGCCTAGACTGGGACGAAGGACCAGAGGTGGGCGGTCCTTTTGTTCCTTATTTTCAATCGCAACGCTCAGCGAGTTACCAAGCAGCGGCTGCCAAGCTCTTGGCAACCGGCCACGCTTACGTCGACTTTGCGACGCCCGATGAATTGGACGCACAAAAGGAGCAAGCAAAAAAAGAGGGTAAGGCGTATATCTATGATCGACGCTTCATGGCCGACACAACCGAGACAAAGGCTGCATTTGAGACAGAAGGACGACACGCAGTCGTGCGTTTGAAGATGCCGCGAACGGGCCAATGCAGGTTCCACGATATCGTTCGAGGTGACTGTTCATTCGAGTGGTCCGACGAACAAGACCATGTCGTACAACGCGGCGATGGCACTTGCCTCTATCACTTGGCCAGCGTTGTCGACGACTACGATTTTCAAATAACGCACGTCGTTCGAGCCGTGGAGCATTTGCCTAACACTCCCCGACAAGTCTTTATCGCGCAAAGCCTTGGCTACCCGTTACCGATCTACGCCCACTTGCCATATGTGGCAGAACCAGGTGGTACAGCCAAGCTGAGCAAACGCAAATTAGACAAGTATCTCAAACAAAAAGACTTTGCAGCGTTATGTCAAATGGGTGAAACCATTGCCCATCGCGCCAAACTAGAAGTGTCTAAGGAAACTTTTAATCCGGTTGTCGTCGATTTCTATCGCGAAACAGGTTTTTTGCCGGGTGCCATTCTGAACTATTTGCTCCTGCTTGGCTGGTCTCTCGACGACAGTACCGAGCATTTTACGTTGGAGGACGCGATCAAGCATTTCTCGCTCGAACGAGTGAATAAAGCCCCTGCGTCATTTGATCCGCAAAAACTAGTTGCGTTTCAGACCCGTTGGATGAACAACCTCGACCTTAAAAAGAAAGTTGCGATGGTCTTGCCTTATCTGCAAAAGGCAGGCTTGGTAGCCGACCCACCGCCGTGCGACGTAGCGGATCGAGTGAGCAAGAGTGTTCAAGCGGCAGGAGATCGAATCAAGGTCGCAGGCGATGTCCTGCAGTTCGACGAACTCTTTGTATCGGCGGAGCATTTGGTCGTTGACCCAGAAGTGTTTCAAAAGCGATTGGCGAGCGATCCGCAAGCGATTTCGGCATTACGAGATTTCCGAACTGTCGTTGCCAACGCAAATTCACTTTCACATGATGCACTCGAGCCTCAGCTCAAGCAATTCGTTGAGCAGCGTGGAATCAAATTAGGAGTTTGCATCAGCGCGTTGCGTATTGCGGTTACCGGTAAATCGAATGGCCTTGGTATTTTCGATTATTTCGAAATCCTAGGGAAAGAGGAAACGCTCAATCGCATCGATCGATGCTTGGCACGACTCGACGGAATGCAATCCTAATCACATCGCCAAGCGATCTGTTGGATCGCTTGGCTAGGCGGCAAAGACAGCTATAATTTTGTTCTTAAACGACAATTCCAGCTTCGCCACCTTTTTTCAGCAGAGATGCTGGTGATATGCCGCTACTTGGATTCCACAGTTAAAACAGACGGAAGGGTTAGAAATTAGGTTATAATAAAATTCCCATATGCGTCGCTTGCCAGCGCCTCCGATCGATTTCCCCCTCCTTTCTCCCGCCCGAGAGTCCATGATGATACTACTCCGCATCGGTGCTCTTCTAGTGACTACATTTCCGACTTTCGCTTTTGCCGCGGATGACGAGGAACGACAATTTTTCGAGCAAAAAATCCGCCCGGTTCTTATTGAACACTGCTATAGCTGCCATTCGACCCAGGCAGTTGATGCTAAGAAGCTAAAAGGTGAATTGCTCCTGGACTCTGCGGCTGGACTCGCCGCCGGTGGTGAGTCTGGAACAGTTCTTGTCAAGGGAAAGTCAGCAGAGAGTCTGTTGCTTAAAGCACTCATGTACGACGGTATCGAAATGCCGCCCAGCGGCAAGCTGTCTGCTGAGACTGTCGCCGATTTCGCCAAGTGGATCGACAAGGGGGCAGTTGATCCTCGAGCTGGCGAAACGCCAATCAAGCCGAAACGCGAGATTAGCATCGAAGAGGGGAAAAAGTGGTGGTCCTTTCAACCACTCAGCGATGTCGTTTTGCCTGACTCACAACATCCAATCGATGGATTGATTCGAAACGCCCAACAAGCGCAGGGCCTAAAGCAAAATCCTGCGACCAGTAAAGAAAAACTAATTCGCAGAGCTTACTTGGACCTCATTGGTCTTCCGCCAACTCCAGATCAGATCGCCGCGTTTGCAAACGACATTTCGCCACAAGCGTATGAGAAAGTGATCGATGAGTTGTTGGCGAGTTCTACATACGGTGAACGTTGGGCTCGTCACTGGCTCGATGCAGCTCGATTTGCCGAGAGCGGTGGCTACGAGTTCGATGGGTTCCGCCCTGGCGCCTATCATTATCGCGATTGGGTGATCCGAGCACTCAATAGCGATATGCCTTACGACCAATTCGTACGAATGCAAATAGCGGGCGACCTTTTGCAGCCCGATGCTATTGAGGGTGCAGCCGCGACCGGTTTCCTTGTGGCCGGACCTTATCCTGGCCAAATCACAACCAAAACCGTCGAGCGAATTCGTTACGATCAACTGGACGACATGATGATGACGATTGGAGGCTCCATGCTTGGTTTGACGCTCGGATGTGCTCGATGTCATGAGCACAAGTACGATCCGATCCCGCACCAGGACTATTACGCCCTGGCCGCCTCTCTGGCTCGCACAGTTCACGGTCCTCGTTCGATCGACGTCGACCCTCTTGCAACGCAGCTCGCTTTGGAAAAGCATCAAACGGATCATGAGCCACTTGTTGCGACACTGAAATCGTTCGCTTCAAACGAGCTGCCGAAGCGTTTTGAGACTTGGCGTAAAGCTGAACTAACAAAACAACCTGAGTCGTCGCGATGGCAGTCGCTCGAACCAGTTGCGGTCGAAGCGGAACGCTCATACTTAAAGGAATTGCCTGGGGGAATAGTCGCCCACGATGCGATGCTGACACCTGGTAGCAATGCAAAGCAGCGCGGCCAAAGCCGTAAAGTTCGAGAGGAGGAGCAATACCGTTTAACGTTTCATACACATCAGAAAAACGTTCAGTCGGTGAAGATCGATGCCTTCTGCGACAAATCACTCCCTCAGCGTGGACCGGGATTAAACAACGATGGCAGCTTCCAACTTGCGGAAATCAATATTACCGTTCGCCCTCTCGACCCGCAGGCGAAAGATGAACCATTACCTGTAAAACTTAAGCCGGCCTTCGCAGCATTCGAAGACACGGACCAGCCACTGGCCAACGCGGTGGATGGCAAGCTGGCCACGGCATGGACGGTTAAGACGACAGCCAAGAAAGATAACGCCGCGATTTTTGAGTTCGAGTCCCCCATTGCAGGATTTGCGGCAGGAACGGAATTCATAGTTGAGTTGAAATTCCGAGACCTCGGGATCGGGCGATTGCGAGTCTCAATTAGTGTAGAGCCCAATCCTGCTTCTTGGGCTGGAGACGTGTCGCCACAACATGTCGCCGAACTCCGTGCAATCCTCGCCGCCAATGGCGACCGACTCCCCGCCTCTCTGCCGGAATCATTAGCGGAGTCCCTGATTCGCTGGTTCGCACCCTTTGATATCGAAACAGCGAATGTCTTTCGAGCCGTCCGCGATCACAAAGCTGCAACACCTCGGCCCAATTTGTCAGAGGTGTATACGACGATCGCCGGTGGTCAGGATGTTTTTTATCTAAGACGAGGCGAGATCGAAAACAAACAAGACAAGGCCGAGCCAGGGTTCTTGCAAGTGCTATGGCGCGGCGAAGATACCAAAAGCCCGTCTCAAGCTGTGGCGTCTCAAGCTGTGGCGTCTCAAGCTGACACACCGGTCGTCGATCCGCGTGCCAAGCTTGCGAACTGCCTGACAGACATTGAATTCGGTGCTGGACCCTTGCTCGCAAGGGTGATCGTCAATCGAGTTTGGCAACATCATTTTGGCCAAGGCATTGTTGGCACACCCAACGACTTCGGACTGCAAGGCGATAAACCGACCCACCCTGAGTTGCTCGAGTATCTCGCTGGCGAGTTGGTGCGAGGAGGCTGGAAACTGAAGCCGTTGCACCGTTTGCTGATGCTGAGCACAACGTATCAACAATCCGATGACATCGATCCTGAGAACCTCAAGCTCGATCCAATAAATCGTTACCTTTGGCACTTCCAACCGCGACGGCTTGAGGCAGAAACGATTCGGGACGCATTGCTCGCAGTGGGAGGCAATCTCGACCCACAGATGTTCGGCCCGAGTGTACTCGATGATAGCTTGCGACGAAGCGTCTACCTACGCGTGAAACGGAGCGAGCTGCTTCCGATTATGACCATGTTTGATGCGCCCGAACCGACGCAAAGCATCGGCGAGCGGAGCATTACGACTGTCCCTACGCAAGCCTTGGCGATGATGAACTCGACCTTCGTGCGTCAACAAGCTGAAAAGCTGTCCGCCAGGATTCGATTAACAAAGGATGATCCGCTCGCAACCGTGATCGATCGTGGGTATCAATGGTCGCTCGGCCGATTGCCGACCGAACCAGAACGGGTACGCATGATCGCTTTCATAGAGCAACAACGGACGGCGAGCAGTGGTGACGCAGAGGAGGCAGATAAGCAGTCGCTTATCGAGTTTTGTCACGTATTGCTGTGCCTCAACGAGTTCATCTATATCGACTGAACTAGTTCGACTGAACGTTCGGTCTTGTACCGAACTTCGTCATACGAATATCCAATTTTACGGAGCTAACAGTGTTCAACTTTTACACACATGGCGAACTTGCGTTGCCCGCTCGCCGCCGGTTCTTGCAAGAAGCGGGACTTGGATTCGGCTCGCTTGCGTTAGCGAGTATGCTGCAGGGCGATTCGAAAGCTGAGTCGCCGATTGTCGATCCGCTCGCGCTCAAGTCACCACACTTCCCCGGTCAGGTCAAATCGATCATTTGGTTGTTCATGACCGGGGCTCCGTCACAGGTCGATACATGGGACTA
>JAYVBW010000261.1:0-3394 GCA_043750255.1 Pirellula sp. | reverse complement strand
TAGCTGTTCCGACACTGGTTACGATAGGAAATGTAGCAGTAACTGACGGCGTCGCCCATCCTGACAACGATCAAAACGGCAATTCAATTATTTGGGAGCTTGAGCAAATTTCTGGTGGCAGCTCCAAAACCGCAACAATGAAGTTGAAAACGCCAAAGGCTGAGCACTTTGCGTTAGGCGTCGAGTGGACCGTACTCCCTCAAAACGCCGAAATGAAAATCGAGGTTCAGCAACCACAATTGGCAATTGCCGTCGAAGGTCCTTCTGAAGTTACGTTCGGAAAACCTCAAATTTACCGTGTCCGCGTCCGAAATACAGGAAATGCCGACGTAAAAGCTGTCACGGTCGCCATGTCCGCAGAACCCTATGGCACTAACCAATCTGAAATTGGTGATATTGCCGTAGGAAGCGAGCGAATTGTAGAAGTCGAATTGACGTTCCAGCAATCAGGCTCGTTACCAATTGTCGCAACTGCGACAAGCACCGTTTCGAAACTGGAAGTGAAAAATGCGATCGATGTTCAAGTTCGACAATCGGAACTGATTGCTTCATGGTCGGGGCCAACTGAGTTCTACCAAGGTAGCGTTATTGACTATGAATTAGAATTGTCCAATATCGGATCCATTCCAGCGATTGGAACCCATTGCATAATCCAATTGCCATCCGGGGTAGATGTGGTTTCATTACCTCCAGGCGCTGTTCGTAACGGCGAATTCATTAAGTGGGAAATCAATAGGATCGCTCCGCAGGAAAAACTCACCGTCCCACTCCGGTTAACCATGTCCAAGATCGGTGACAACCAGCTTTTCTTTACAGGCCAATGCAGTTCTGCTTCCGAAACCAAAGCGATATTTAAAACTAATATTGACGCCATCGTCGACTTGCATTTAACCGTGGTGGACCCTCCCGCCCCAGCGCCAGTCGGGCAACCGGTTGTCTATGAGGTTGTCATTGCAAATAGGGGTAAAAAATCGGCGACAGACGTAGAAGTTATCGCTCAATTCTCAGAGGGAATCGAACCCGTTCGAGTCGAGGGGCATACCGGTCGCATCGTTCCCGGACAAGCGATATTCAACTCGATTCCAAGTATTGGTCCCAACGCCAAGCTCGTACTGCGCATCCACGCAGAAGCCTCAAAACCAGGGGTCCACCGTTTCCGGGTTGAGGTAAAGAGCAAAGGAAGCGAAACCGATCTTTTGGAAGAAGAATCGACTCGGTATTTGGCATCGAGTTTTAAAGGCGACCGCCGCTAGACAAGCAATCCTACAGTTTATTGAATGTATTTCGAAACTGGCCTCTTCCTCCATGGCCGATGGACAATCAGGGCGTTGGAAACGACAATGGATCGCATGTGGCAAGGATTCTAAACTCTTGCATACGTATTCCATCCGTTTTTCTCCCACCCGGACCCATTCAAAATGCTTCGAGCACTCGGTTCTTCCTTCTGTTTGCTTTTGTTGCTTTCAAATGTTAGCTTCGCTCAATCGAAAGCCCCAATAAAAGCTCTGATCATAGATGGTCAAAACAACCACGGTGCATGGCCTAAAACAACCATGATGGTAAAGAAGTATCTTGAAGACACAAAACGTTACTCTGTCGACATCGCTCGGACCAAATTCACTTGGCAAGGAGACGATCTTATAGCAAAGTACCCGCTGAACGACGGCGTCGTTCGCGAAGCAAAGAAGAGCGCGATTGCGGATCCAGACTTTAAACCGGATTTTTCCAAGTACAACGTAGTCATCAATAATTTTGGTTTCGGCGCCGCACCCTGGCCAGAAGAGACCAATGTCGCCTTTGAAAAATTTGTCTCGCATGGTGGAGGACTTGTTATCCTGCATGCCGCCGACAATTGCTTTGGCGACTGGGAACAGTACAACAAAATGATCGGCTTAGGCGGTTGGGGTAATCGCTCTGAGAAGAATGGACCGTACGTTTATTTTGACGCCAATGAAAAAAAGGTAGTAGACAACTCGCCTGGCAAAGGTGGTAGCCACGGATCCCAGCACGAATTCTCTATAATCGTTCGCGACGCAGAACACCCGATAACAAAAGGACTTCCCAAGTCGTGGCTTCACTCCAAGGATGAGCTATACGATCGGCTACGCGGTCCAGCTCAAAACATGCAGATCCTAGCCACCGCATTTTCCTCTAAAGCAAATGGTGGAACCGATCGCCACGAACCGATGATCATGACGATCGATTACGGCAAGGGACGTGTGTTTCACACGCCAATGGGACACGCTGACTACTCCATGGAATGTGTCGGATTCATTACGGTTTTATTGCGTGGGACAGACTGGGCAGCAACAGGGGCTGTCGTCGATACGATCGTTCCAAGTGACTTTCCAACTATCGACAAGTCTTCGCAACGTAAGTTTGATTGAGAACGAATGGATCTGCAGCCCACCGCCTTAAAGCTCTCTGAAAACCGCTCAGTAGAAATTACCTGGAGCGATGGGCAAACATTGAATTATCCCTTCGGCTTGCTTCGCAACGCTTGCCCTTGTGCGACTTGCCGGGAAAAGAAACGAGCGGAGGCGTCCAAACCCAAGGGTCTGCTTCAGGTGCTTTCCGCTGCTGAAACCGTGCCTTTGGCAGTAACACAGATGCGGCCTGTTGGAAATTATGCTTACAACATCAATTTTTCCGATGGCCATAGCTCCGGACTGTTTACAATGGAGCTGCTGAGAGAAATCGGCAAACCAGTTCCATCCTGATTTTTAGTATTTTAATGCGGCCCTTACTCAACTATTTCGATCGTCGCGAACAACCCATGTTAATCAAGGAATGCGACGAACTCCTACTTGTAGGATGGCGAGAATGGATCGCATTGCCCGAATTTGGGGTCGATAGGCTTCATGCAAAATTTGATTCCGGTGCAACCATGTCTTCGTTGCATGCGGAGCGAATCGAAGAATTCAAACGAGGAAAAAATTCCTGGGTTCGGTTCTTCATCATAGGTGATCACGACGATGCGGAAACCTCGTATCATTGCAATGCAAAGCTCATTGAGTACCGCAGTATCCGTTCTTCAAGTGGTCATATCGAATCTCGACCGGTTATCAAAACAATACTCTACATCGCTGGTTTTCAGTGGTCGATCGAAGTAACGCTAAGCAATCGGGAATCACTGGAGTGCCGGATGCTACTGGGAAGATCCGCCCTAGCCGGACGATGCTTAGTAGACTGCGGACGATCGAATGTATTATCGAAATAGCATTTCGATAATACATTCGAGATAAACCCCGAGATAAAATCAGCGGCATTTTTTCACTCTGAGGGGCCTGAACCGTTAACCGGTTAACTCATCTTGGCGTACGGATGGTTGATAGATGGGCAGTGACACTAGGAAGCAACTGCCTCGACCGATTTGGCTTTCGATGGAGAGTGT
>JAYVBW010000260.1:0-4105 GCA_043750255.1 Pirellula sp. | reverse complement strand
TGCTCGCACAGTGTCAAGAGTTGTTCGGCTGCTAATGCAACTCGTTGCTCGGCATCATACCATGCTTGCTGTTGATCGAGCAGGCGTAACAATCGCTCGCGCTTGAACTCTGGGTCCTGCTCCAGGCTCAGAACTCTCGGATTCGAACAGGCGTCTCTTTGGTAATTATCCGCTAGAACCAATTCAATGGGAGCGTAGACTTGAGTATCCCGATTGTATAAATGCGATGGGCGAGGCAATCCTGCGTTATCAACTCGAAGAATGAAATTGCCGTTGGGACAAAGGCCAAGAATCGCGTCCATAGCAGTCGAATCGCATTCAAAGCTACTGCGTCGACTACGGCCCGCCTTTCTAGGCAACCCGTACTCGCTATCGTCTGCTTTTGTTGCAAACTCATGAATCGCAAAACCCGTGGCTAGCGCCGTCGGCTCACTTGCAACCAAATGGGTTACCTGTTTTGTTGATGCTACTTCCATTTGTTCTTTGGGGGGACAAAGGACTCGATGGCCACCAACTCTTCGCCTGTGACCGTAGCTCCGAAGCGAACACCCATTTCGTTGATCTTGTTGGCTGCTTGTTCGAGCTGTTCCCGATTATTGAGTTTGAGAGCGACGGATTCGGCTACGTTGATCGTTTCGGCGAGGATAGGATGATTGAGTTTGGCCTGAGCCGATTTTAGGCGTTCAATCGAACGAGCCGTTCGCTGGGCAGAAGTGAAGCCAAAGGTTGCCTTTTCAGTCGCCTGCGAGGTAGCTCGTAAACTGAACTCCAAGTCAGCGATCATGCCAGCCACGAATAGGGTACGCAATCGCGCTGGGGCTTCCTCTGCGTTTGTGTTACCGTCGGTTCGAACGAAGTTGTGACGAACCGTCCCTTGCGACCAGCTAACCAGCTCGAAATCAAGGCTACCGGCAATGTGCCCGCCGATATTGACTAATTTTTCGTCCGGAACAGTATGGCATCGGTAACAACTTTGCGCGACGAGATAAACATTGACGGGGTTTCGCATACCAAGCTGGATACTGGCCGTGAGTCGAACGTTGCGATGATCTGGAGACTCCTGCGCTCGCGTCACGCTAGGTCCACCGTAGTCGTTATGGACGGCGACCCAGTCCTTGGCAGCACCGTGGCATGATTCGCAGGAGACGCCAGAAATCGCCTCCAGTCGATTCTCAACTTGACCCATAGTGTAGTGGCACTGGATGCAATTGGAATCACTTTTGAAATTGGCAATTCCGAGTTTGTCCGCGATCTTTTGTGCATCTGGTTTACGATGCAGGGTCAGGAAAGTATCGTTGTGGGGTGTTCGCTTCCAGGTTTGAATCTCGGCTAAATGGCACTTTTCACAACCTTGGACGCCGATCACTTTGTGAGGATCAATCGCCAATTTCCATTGTTGGTCACGTGGATCTGACTTCCCGGAGGATGGTCTAGTCATTCCTAACGCGGCGGAGAAAAAAAACAAAGAGCAACACACCAGGCAAGAAGTAACGCGAGCGGGCAACATGATACGAGTGCTTGATTGGCGGAAGAGGTTCACTTCAACTTGACTCACGTTTTGGAACTCGGGTTCTACGGGGTATTTATTGATCAGCCGAAGGGCGCTAGCCCACGGTTATGGTCGGAAGGACAACCGTGGGCTAACGCCCTGCGGCTAATGAATAATCCAGGGTTAGAGCCAAGAATAGATCTTCATTGCTCTTCTTCGGATGTGCGAGACCTAGAGCCTTGAGAGGATCCAAAGAAACATAGACCTCAACTTGCACTCAAGCGTCGAGAATTAGATAATCGCTGCCTCTTGCCGAGAGAGATCGCGAGGAAAAATCATTACAACCAGCGTTTTCGGTTCAATCGAGTTCCATTTGGCTTTCTTGCGAGCAAACCATCATCAGCAACTTGTCCCCTAAACGAAGAACCAAACTCGAGGCCGCAGCACCGACTGAGCCGAAGCGTCCGTGGCTTGTCGACCGAATTGTGTCGGGCGGTCAAACGGGCGTAGATCGAGCGGCCCTTGACGTGGCGATCGCGCTCGGGATTGCACATGGCGGTTGGTGCCCGCTCGGAAGAATTGCTGAGGATGGTCCCATCCCTGATTTCTACCATCTACGGGAGCATCCGTCACCGAAGTATTCAGATCGAACGAAACGCAACGTGATCGATTCGGATGCAACTTTGATACTTTACGCCTCGAGTCTTGAGGGGGGAACATTCAAGACGTATCGACACGCAGAGACTTTAGGCAAACCCTGTCTTAAGATTCGATTGACTCATCCAGGTCGCTTTGAGCGGGTGCGAGAATGGTTGGTTCACCACCATGTGCGAACTCTCAACGTCGCCGGTCCCCGAGCGAGTAAAGAGCCGGTAATTTACCAGCGAGCCTTTGACTATTTAGTTGAACTTTTTTCTTAAAATAAGTGCTTGTCCAGATTGGAAATCGAGCTTCCTTACAGTTTCCACATCATTTACTTCGTCTGCCCATCTGGTTCATACCGATTCCTAGTCTTCTCTTAAGATCAACAAGGGGCAATGAGTTTAAAACATTTTCGGGAACCACTCCGGCCCTTTTCGCTTGCGTGATGCCGTATTTCATCAGGTCTAAATTGGAAATGCTGTGAGCGTCGGTATTGATCACGATCATAACGCCGGCTGCGACGGCCGCTGCGGTGTTGATGTCGTTCAAGTCTAAACGCGAGGGATGCGCGTTGAGTTCCAGATATTTGCCGTGAGTCTTGGCGGACTCGATCACCGCAGATAAATCCACATCGTAAGGTTCTCGTCTGGAAATGAGCCGGCCAGTCGGGTGAGAAATGGCATGGACATGCGGATTTTCGAGGGCTCCCAGAATTCGCTTGGTGATTTGCTCTCGCGGTTGGCGTTGACCATAGTGGATACTAGCTGTCACCCAATCGGCCTGCTCCAAACACTCGTCGGCAATATCCATCCGTCCGTCTTCTAAGATATCGCACTCCACCCCTTTGAGAATCAGGAAATTGCCATCTGAATTGCCGTTGATGACATCGATCTCTTCCCACTGTTTTAGCAGCCTCGTTTCGTCCAGTCCGCGCGCCATACTGACTCGTTTGGAGTGATCGGTAATTGCAATGTACTCCAGCCCGCGTGCTTTTGCGGCCTCGGCCATTTCCTCAATTGTATTTTCGCCGTCTGTTGCCAAAGTATGCATGTGCAAATCGCCACATATATTCGACAATTGAATCAGTCTTTTAAATCGACGCTGAATAGACGCTTCGAATTCGCCCCGATCCTCTCGCAACTCGGGTGGTACCCACGGCATTCCTACCAACGCGTAGATCGACTCTTCGTCTGCGCCAGCGAGCACTTTCGTCTCGTCGTTTGCATCAAAGACACCGTACTCGTTGATCTTCAATCCTTTCGCTTTGGCGAGACCTCGAAGATGGACGTTATGTTCCTTGCTCCCTGTAAAATACTGAAGAGCCGCGCCCCAAGACTTTTCTGCGACGACCCGCAAGTCGACTTGGAAGGAATTGGTCACGCGGACACTCATTTTAGTGTCGCCGCGTGCGATGGTTTCTTGAATGGACGCGAAGGATGCGAAATGGTCCATGACCGACGTGTTATCGTCGCTGATAACGAGAATATCGAGATCGCCAATTGTCTCTTTGCCACGACGATAGCTGCCTGCAAAGTCAAGTCGCTGCACTGCGGCGCAATTCTTCATGTGGTCTTGCAAGCGTTCCACCAAAAAGTCTGCTTGATCAATCGTTAAACGCTGAGCGGCCTTTTCTGCGATTTGCATGTTTTGTAGGATCGACTGTTGCGTTTTAACGCCGAACCCTTTCAACGAAGCGACCAGTCCGGCTTGGCAGGCCGCTCGCAGACTTGCCAAGTCGACAACCTGCAACTCTTGGAACATTTTCATCGCCTTCTTCGCACCAACGCCAGGCACTTGCATGATGTCGCGAAGTGTAGGTGGAACTTCTTTTCTCAGCTTGTCTAGCTGCGGCAGATTTCCGCTCTTGACGAGCAACGCAGATTTTTCGGCCAAGGTAGAACCGATGCCTTCAATTGTGGTTAGATCGGTCCCCGCGTTAATTAGGTCCGCCACCGATTCGCTCAAATCTCGAAT
>JAYVBW010000259.1:0-1796 GCA_043750255.1 Pirellula sp. | reverse complement strand
TTTGCCAATGACCGTGAAACCGTGGATGGCTGGCTGAGTATTATCCGCAACACTCCTCGTTGGGCTCACTACACGCCTCCGAAACGTCAACGGAAGTGTCCAGTTCCGACGACTTTGGCCTCGCGATGGCTGGATCGAGATCACGAGGAAAATATTTTTCGACCACTTCGTAAAATTGCGATTGGGTTTCGACTCGCACCACATTCGTTCGGAAATGCCTTGCTCCGTGCTTACTCTGTGCATAACAGCAGGCAAATTTCCGCATGAGCATTGTCCCTTTTTGTGGCCCAAATCGATCCACAACCAAATCGTAGTGACGCAACATGCATGCCCGCTGTTCATCGAGAGTTGGGTCAGGTGGGATTGGCTTTCCGGCCAAGGCTGCCGCCGCTTGTGCGAACAACCAAGGACGTCCTAAAGCGGCTCGAGCGATCATCACTCCATCCACGTGGTAATGCTTGAATGCATAAACCACTTGCTCTGGCGTCTGAAGATCACCGTTGCCGATCAGCGGCATCTTTTCCAAATGCACTTTGATTTCGGAAATCCGGTTCCAGTCGGCGGATCCCTTGAAAAAATCCTCAGCAGTTCGTCCATGGACGGTCAACGCGGACGCACCAGCTCTTTCCACCATTTGCGCTATCTGAATGTGATTCATTGTTTTGCGGGTGCAACCAAGTCGAATTTTTGCGGTGACTGGCGTGGGATAGCAGACTTCCACAAGTCGAGAAATGATCGCGTACATCCGTTCTGGATCACGCAAAAGATAGGAGCCGCTATGGGCCTTTTCGGTAACTTGTTTAACCGGGCAACCGAAATTGATATCGACTACGCTGACCCCGTATTCCTGGGCCAATCGTATCCCGACCTTCGCCATGATCTCAGGATCGTTGTCCCAAATTTGGACTGCCAACGGACGCGCTTCCTCTTTGACACCCCACAACCGATCCGGATGTTCGCAGTCATGTTCATCGAGCCAAACAAAACCACGTGCATTAACCATTTCGGTGGCCTGCAAACCCGCTCCACCGTACTCTCGCACAATCTGCCTAAAAGCGAAATTGGTATATCCAGCCATCGGTGCCTGGAATATCGGCGGGTCAATTCGAAGGTTTCCGATCCACAACGGTGCAACTTCAACACGGGCGGTCGTTTCGTTCTCTGCGATGCTGTTCTCTGCGATGCTGCTCATCCTAGATATACTAACGCAAGGTGCGATCGGTTTCCAGAGTCTCTGCGTACAGACAAGGACACTCTGGAAGCTACTGAACAAGAGGTGCTTGGCAAAGCCGAATTCAGGCCCGGGGCTAGCGCCCACCGGTTCACGAAATCGCAAGTTGAAACCACATCCGACGGTTATTTTATGTCGATTCCGTTATCCAATTGCGGAGCATCGTGGCCGCAGCATCAGGATTTTCGCGTACCAAGGCTGTCAGATCACTTTTTATGTCTCCACCGGTAGTTCGAAGTCGCGGCGGCGAAATCTCACCTTTCGGTTGATTGACAAACGCTTCATTTTCATCGTCCGTCAATGAACTTAAGTCGATATCCGTCGCATCATCGAGTGGCAAGTCAAAACCGCGCTCGAAATCCCTATCGTTGGAAGCCGGCACTGTCTTCGCAAAGCTACGAAGCGATACCAATGCGGCACCTACCAATCCCATCAGTGCGAGCGTTTGCCAAGACTGCGATAGCCACTCCAAAGCCGTAACGGTAAAGGATACCGCCGGAGGTTCGGGAACTGGCATGTCCTGATAGTACTCAACGGCTATCCTAGGAAATTTGTCTTCACCGGC
>JAYVBW010000258.1:0-12328 GCA_043750255.1 Pirellula sp. | reverse complement strand
AATTACTTTCCGGCCATTCCTTGAATTGCTATCCGATTGATTCTGCGAATCCTTCATCTTCTACATCAAAAAATAACTTCGAGGCAAGCCCATTTTTTTACGGTTTGCTAGCAGTCCCCTTTCATCTCCCAATCTCGCTTGACCCGATCGCGTCAAACGAGCTAATCTTCCCTATGGAAAGTCCGGGGCGGACTGCTAAGACTCGTGCACTAGGGGCTCACAAATATGTCGAAAGAAAACCTGACCAAGTCGGTTGTTCCACTACTCGATGTCAATCGAGGTAATGCAATGCTTCGAGACGAGATTCTTGCATCGATTGCAGAAGTGATTGATAGCGGTCGCTTTCTTCAGGGACCGCAAGTTGGAGAGCTCGAGTGTACGGTTTCCGGCCTTTGCCAAACTCAACAAGCGATTGCGTGCGCATCCGGAAGCGACGCACTCTTGCTAGCCTTGATGGCCCTCGATATTCAGTCGGGTGACGAAGTGATTCTTCCAAGCTTTACCTTCTTTGCAACCGCTTCCGCCGTGGCTAGATTGGGAGCGAATCCGGTGTTCGTCGACATCGACCCCAAAACCTACAACATTTGCCCTGACGCGGTGGAGTCGAGTGTGACATCGCGAACTAGAGCCATCATACCCGTACACCTGTTTGGTCAATGCGCAGCTATGGACAAGATCGCCACCATCGCCAAGAAACATGATCTGCCGATTATCGAGGACGCTGCACAAGCGATCGGTGCTGAGTACTTGGGACGTCCGGCGGGCAGTTGGGGAGACATTGGATGCTTGAGTTTCTACCCCACCAAAAACTTGGGCGGGATGGGAGACGGTGGCATGATGGTTTGCAACGATTTGGAGATGGCTGCCAAACTGAGGCTTCTGGCTTCGCACGGGATGCAGCCTCGTTACTATCACAAGCTAGTCGGTATCAACAGTCGACTCGATACCATTCAAGCTGCAATCCTTAACGTCAAGATCGCTCATTTGCAGTCGTACAGTGTCGCACGTCAGAAGAACGCTAATCGCTACGCCGAGCTGTTTGCTTCATCGGGTTTAACTCAAAGCGTTGCGTTACCCTACCATGCACCCGAAGCGTTGCATGTTTGGAACCAATATGGCATCCGGGTCCTTGGCGGCCTGCGAGACTCACTCCGCAAGCACCTCTCGGACATGGGGATCGGCAACGAGGTCTACTATCCGGTCCCGCTTCATCAACAGGAATGCTTCCGCGACTTGGGCTACACCGACGGATGCTTGCCGCAAACGGAGAAGGCGGCCAATGAAATCCTTCACTTGCCGATCTACCCTGACTTGACTGAGAGCGAACAAGACGCCGTAGTAAAGGGAATCCAAAGATTCTATTCGTCAGCCTCGCTGAGACGAGCAGCTTAGAAGCTGCCCTCACGTAGGTCAGCCTGTCCTCAGGCTGACCTCAGGCTGACATGGCGTTTGCATTTCACAATGCTAAATGTCCGGCTGAGGACAGCCGGACCTACGCTAAATGTCCGGCTGAGGACAGACGGACCTACGCTAAGAGCTTGAGCATTTTGTACGCTTTTGCTGTCGCGCAACGTCCGCGTTGCGTTCGAATCACATACTCGCTTCGCAATAGAAACGGCTCCACCTCGTCCTCAAGAGTGTCTGCTGAAACACTCATCGTGTGAGCGATGGCTTCCACACCCGCAGGACCGCCATTGAATACGCGTATGAGAGTTTCCAGATAACGTCGGTCTTGTCTATCGAGCCCAATCTCGTCGATTCCCATCATGTCGAGAGCTCTCTTGGCGATATCGAGCGAGACGCGACCGTCCGCTTTGCTCATCGCATAATCACGGACCCAAAGAAATCGATTGTTTGCAATGCGAGGCGTCCCTCTGGCTCGTTTGGCAATCTCAACCGCAGCGTCGGAGTTGAGGGATACATTTAGTTTCGTCGCATTGCGAGATAAGATCTCGATCAGCTCGTCGACCGAATAGTACCCAAGATGCTGACGAATCAGAAATCGATCTCGGAGCGGAGCGCTGAGCATCCCGGCTCGAGTCGTCGCACCGATGAGCGTAAACGGCTGCAACTGCAAATTGAGGGTGCGAGCATTGACCCCTTCGCCCAAAATGATATCGATGCGATAGTCTTCCATGGCCGTGTAAAGAAACTCTTCCACCGGCTTGGGCAAACGATGGATCTCGTCAATAAATAGGACCGAGCCATGTTCCAAGTTGGTCAGGTACGGAATCATTTCCTTGGGAGCTTTAAGGACTGGGCCGCTGGTCATATCCACTTTGACTCCCATCTCACGTGGGATACAAGTTGCGAAGGTCGTTTTTCCTAAACCGGGTGGACCGTCAAAGAGAATGTGCCCCAATGGCTCTTTCCGCTTTTTGGCCGCATCCATTGCGATTTGAATCACATCCATCACTTCTTGCTGGCCGACCATGTCCGCGATACGTTTGGGGCGAAGAACTGTATCGTTTTCGCCAGGAGCCATGATTCCCGATCCAGGGACGTGACCAGGCGAAGATGATTGGTTTTCCTGCCTCTCGTCCGTTCCGCCGCTTTTGCCGCCGTTCTTGCCATCGCCGTCATCGCCGTCATTGTCCGGCTCGTTCGGCTCGTTCGGCTCGTTCGGAATGATTTTGCGCTCTCGAACCATAACTATTTTTCCGCACCCGTGTCCAGGATCGCCATAAATGCTTTTTGTGGGATATCGACCGAACCAATCGACTTCATTCGCTTCTTACCTTCCTTTTGCTTCGCCCAGAGCTTCTTCTTTCGCGAAATGTCACCTCCGTAACATTTGGCGGTCACATTTTTTCGCATGGCAGCTACCGTTTCTCGGGCGATGATTCGTGAACCGATAGCTGCCTGAACTGCAACTTCAAACATATGCCGATCGATTTCGGCTTTGAGTTTCTTAACCACTGCTCGACCACGGCGGTCCGAATCTGCCGTATCGCAAATGATGCTCAATGCATCGACCCGTTTTCCATTGACGAGAATATCCATCCGAACAAGATCTGCTGGCTCATATCCGATGATTTCATAGTCCATGGTTCCATAACCGCGGGTCACGCTCTTGAGTTTGTCGTGCAAATCGTAAATAACTTCAGCTAACGGCAAATCGTAACTGACTAACGCACGCGTGCCGGACAGGTATTCATTGCCCCGCAGAATACCGCGTCGATCTTGCGAGAGTTTCATGACGACGCCGATATACTCGATCGGCAATACAAAGTTGACTCGCACGATCGGCTGTCGAAATTCTTCGATGTCGCACGAGTCGGGCACTTCTTGGGGACGATGAATTTCTAAAGTTGTACCGTCTCGCTTAACGATCTCATAAGTCACGTTGGGAGCCGTCTGCACCAGATCGACATCGCATTCATTCTCTAGACGTTGCTGGATGATCTCCATATGCAACAATCCCAGGAAACCACAGCGGAATCCGAAACCGAGGGCCTCGCTCGACTCGGGTGCATAATCAAAGGACGGGTCGTTTATGGAGAGTTTTTCGAGAGCGTCTCGCAACTCGGTAAACTCTTGGCCGTCGCTCGGATAAAGCCCGCAATAGACCATGCGTTTGGGCGGTTTGTAACCTGCGAGGGCCACCGCCTTGTCGTCGTTTGCCATTGCGACCGTGTCACCTATCCGTACATCCTTGAGCGACTTGATATTGCAAATAAGGTAGCCGACTTCGCCCGCCAGAAGAGAATCGACCGGCATTCGTTGTGGAATAAACTGGCCCAGTTCGAGCACTTCGTAGTTGGCACCCACGCCGAGGAACCGAACTTTGTCCCCACGTTTTACTTTGCCTTCCATGACTCGAACATAAGTGATCGCACCTCGATAGTCGTCATAGAGCGAATCGAACACCATGGCTTTGAGCGGAGCATTGCGGTCGCCAGTCGGTGGTGGGATTCTCTCGACGATCGCTTCGAGCAACTCGTCGATACCGATGCCAGCTTTGCCTGAGCATTTGACGATATCGTCCGGATCAATACCAAGACTCTGTTCCATTTCCTTGGTAACTTCGTCGATGCGAGCGTGTACCAAGTCGATCTTGTTAATGACTGGAATGATTTTTAAATTATGTTCCATGGCGGCATAGGCATTAGCTACAGTCTGAGCTTCTACGCCTTGAAAGGAGTCGACTAATAGCAACGCCCCTTCGCAACAAGTTAACGCACGCGAGACTTCGTATTGAAAATCGACGTGACCTGGTGTGTCGATCAAATTCAGTTCGTAGAGTTCACCCTTGTGCCAATGATTCAGTGAAACCGATTTTGCTTTGATAGTAATACCGCGAGAACGCTCCAAGTCCATCGCATCGAGCAATTGCTCTTTCATTTTGCGAATTTCTACGGTTCCGGTGCGTTCGAGCAGTCGGTCGGCGAGAGTGCTTTTGCCGTGGTCGATGTGCGCAATGATGCAAAAATTGCGTATCTTAGCGTTGGGCATTTCGCCCAACTGTTGGCCACCGTGTTTGCCGCCCGTGCTCATGAATGATTCCTAGTAATTGATTCCAATTGAATTCCTTGTTCGCTCAGGTTGCTGGGGGTTCGCAGATCAAGTAGTTAACTTCATAAATTCCATGCGAGCAATCCCTGCCGCACCGAGGTAACCCGCATCACTACCCAACGAGGCGAACTCGATCTTGGTGCCATGTGCGACATATTCGAAACTACGCCTTTTGAACGATTCCTCTACCCGCCGAAGGAATCGAATGCCGACAGGCGATTGTGCACCGCCAAAGTTCATCGCACCCCCTAAGACGATTAAACCAGGATCGAGCGTGTGAACGATCGTTGCAATTCCAAGAGCCAGGTAGTCGGCCGTTTCATCTATGATCTTCAAACTGAAGGCATCGCCTGACTCTGCCGCTTCGTAAATCATTTTGGTGGTGATCGCGTCAACGTTTTTTTGAAGCGAACTGACCGCCCCTGCAACTAGTTCTTCCTTTGCACGTTGTGCTACTCCGCTTGCGCTAGCGTACGCTTCTAAGTGACCGCGGCCGCCACCCCAAACACAGAGCCTTGCATCGGGCCGAGGGTCGATAATCATGTGACCGCACTCGCCGCCAAAACTGTTTTGGCCGACGACGAGCTGGTTATCGATAATGATCCCTCCGCCAACGCCCGTCCCGAGAGTCAATAACACCATACTACTGTAAACCTTGCCTGTACCGACCCAAAATTCCCCAAATGCGGCGGCATTGGCATCGTTAGCAAAAGAGACCGGCAGCCCGATGGCGTCCTCAAGGCACTTCACGATTGGGAAGTTGTGCCAATGTGGATGGTTTGGTGGTTCTATAAGCATTCCTTTTGAAATGTCTTGGCTGCCCGGAGTTCCTAACCCCGCCCGAACGATATCTTGACAAGACAATCCGAGAGACGCTAACAACTCCGAAGCGGACACAGATACCCGGTGCATGGAGTCCGAGGGACCACGTGATTCCTCCGTGGGAATTGCGACAAACCCGAGCGTTTTCCCTTCGTTATCGACAACGCCAATCTTTATTCCGGTTCCGCCCACGTCGATTCCCAAATAAAGTGGGGCTACTGCTTTTGAAATCGGACTAATTGGCTGCGACGTCATAACTCTCTATTGGGTAAAGGTTTATTGCAACATACTTTCAGTTGCAACTCGTACCAATGCCCAGTATACGGCAAGCCTATCTAGACCAACAGGGACAATTTCCACCCCTCCATTATCGTCGAGAGACCAGTACATGCTGTCGAGAATGACGCGATTTCACGTGGGTGCTACCAACTGCCGAGCCGTGCATTGACAATCATCACCAGCGTCCTTGCTCGATCCTGACCAGAAGCTTCGAGTAGTTTGATCGCCTCATCCCGCTCCAAACGACTTGGAAAGCGAGCATCCGTTGCCAAGTAGGCATGCTCGATCAGCATTTGCCATGACATGGAGCTTTTGCCCCAACGTTCCGCAAGGGCCCTTAATCGGCTGTACGGTTCTTCTATTGAAACAAGATATCTAACTTGATCCTCACTGTAATCAAGTTGGGTTGGTTTTCGAGCCGTGCCCGGCAACTTGTTGTTTGCCCCCTGAGCCAATGTCGCCGCATCCGCCTTTTGAAACGATCGTTTTTGGTCTATCCATGACAACGCTCTGCCCGGTGGTAGTTTTCCTGACTCTGCGATGAAGGAATTGGTCGTAGGAAATCCCGCAAACATCCGCATTTTTCTTTGCGATTCTGCGATTTGCGATTCCGTCGATTTTAGATACCACGGAGCGTCCGTCTTCGGCCCTTCTAGACGAAGGGACTTCGACAATACAATCCAACGGACCAACGATCCCAAGTCAGCATTTTGCAATTGCATCTGGCTAGCAAGCAGCTCTCGAAGATCAACTCGCTCACTCAAACCCTCGTCCTCCGATAGCCCAGTCGCAGGGACCAAAGGTTGCTTGAACACTTGTCCCCAAACCATCTCGACAATCGCGCGACGAGGTTCATTCGACGAACCAAACCACTCGCCGAGAGTCATATTCACTTTCCCTTTTCGAAGCGATGGAGGAGCTGCGGTTGCAAGCTTCATTCTGCCTTCTCCATCTTCATAAAAATAATCGCTTCGCGGCTCAGATCTCAATGAACGTTCAGCGGTTTGATTGCGAAGTGTCAGGCCAGACAAGTTCGCTGGAACCGACCAAAACGTACTCGAACCACCCGCTGCCTGCGTTTTGGACATTGAAATGTAGCCTCGCAAATCCGAATTGTTCGATTCATCCATATGGCACTGAGAACACACCATGGATGGATTTCCGCTAAGTCTCATCAATTGTCGCGAAACGCCCATCAAGGATTCCTCACTGGGTTGACGCTTCTTGATCGACGGAACCAATTCAACCGGTTCGCGTTGGTTGGTAGCCGCTCGTTCCATCGTTTCGGATAACCAATACGAAGCGGGATCTGTCCGAACATTCTGACCATCCAAGACGTTCTTTTGCCCGTCAATCATCTTGCGTTCTATATCACCAATAAACAGCTTTTGAACTAACGATTCTTCTAGCCATTCGACAAAAGCATTTTCCGAAACAGTTCGCTCTTGCGAGGTTGAGATCCGCTTTCCTAAGTAGTGTTCCGCCAATTTGATGGACCAATAACGTGAGAATTCGTTGCTTGAAACTAGATTGTCAACATAGCTGCCAACTCGACTCTCATTTTTACTCGAACGAAACGACTCCTTTTCCGCTGTGGTTGCTTGACGACCAAGAATGGCGACAGCAGCTCTGTCGAGCCAAATATCTGTTGAAACGTTCGGGGCTGCGGTCAGTCCAACGCGGTTCCAAAGATAACTTAGTTGGTTGTCAATGACACCAACAACTTCCTCATTCCTCATCACCTTTAGTGCAACGCTCGTTGTCGAGATGTTCGTATCGATGGGTGGTAAACCCTGCGTGCTAGGAATAACCGAATGCACTGCAATGGATTCCCGTGATCCCTCAACCAGAGCATCCTTTTGCTCAATGTTGTTTTTGAGTTTTGAAGGAGTCTTGACTAAGTTTTCCGAGAGAAAACTTGAATCCTTGTTTGTTATGTCCTCCACGACTAACGGGCCAGACGATACTGAATTCGGATTGTCCAGATGGGTGCCGCTATTCGCAATTTTTGCAGGGCTATTTGTCGCATTTCGAGACCTAAGTGCATCGGGCAAAAATATCACACCTAAAACTGCTGCGGCTAACGCTACGACCAAAAACACCCCTCGACGGATCCATCTATCAAAATCTCCATCGCTTGCTTCAGCTATTTCGACGGGGGCAGATGGAATGATAGTTCCATATCCATTTTTTCTTTCATGCGAAGCAGCCTGAATGGCCTCGTCGTATTCCGAACAAGAACACAGTGCCTTAACAAACCCAGACTGACTCGACAACTCCTTACCAGTCGCGACATGCTCCAGCTTAGCTAGGATCCTGGTCCGAAAATCTGGTGGTTCATTTTCACCCAAGAAATCGTCAAGCAACACGGACAACATGACGTCACTCGGGTTCAGTGCGAGCTCTTGATCTTCGGATTCGTTTCTCAGTGGCTTATTCACGATTCAATTTCTCGTCTAAACATTGTTTTAGTTGTGCCTTTGCACGTTGCATCAAATTCTTTGCACCATGCTCGGTAATGCCCAGCTCTTTCGCGATGTGTTCCCGTGAACAACCTTCAGTAAATCTCAACTTTAACGACAATTGCGCTCTTGCAGTCAACCGACCGAAGCACTCGGCGAGTCGATCTGTTAAATCGCTTCCATTCGAATCGGCGCCTGCCCATCTCAACCATTGGGAATCCAAAAGGTCTAGCTCGCTGGTCACCGTCATTTTTTTTTGCCGTCGTCGGTACGAAACCAACAAATGGTACGCAACTCGTCTCAGATAACTCGTAGTTGCGTTAGGACCGACTTGAACAAAGGGTCGACGTAATACAGCAAAAAAAGTTTCCTGGGTTAAATCATCCGCCAAGGATTGGTCGCAACCAATGGCGCGCAGATATCTCCATACACCTGCCTGATGTTCGGTAATCAATGCCGAAGCATCCAGGGTTGAATCTATTTTGGGAGAATTCAGAGGCTGAGTACTCAATACGATTATCCAAAAAGATCTTTGATAACTTTTCCACTGTTGGCTATTTTCATCGGCCGTCCATTCCGACTAGTAAAAGTCGTTTCCAAAGAAATACCTAAAGCGTGGCAAACCGATGCCATCAAATCCTCAGAGGAATAAGGCTCGCCAACCACCTCGGTTCCATCCGCGCTGGTCGCACCGACAGCCTTGCCCCCTTGGAAACCGCCTCCTCCTACCACCACGCTCCAAGCTCGAGCCCAGTGATCTCGCCCGGCGTCTGCATTGATTCTCGGAGTCCTCGCAAACTCACCCATCCAAACAATGCACGTATCCTCAAGTAGTCCTCGTTGCGACAAATCTTCTACCAACGCGCTCATGGCCTTGTCCAAGACAGGCAAACGATCGTTCTCAAGCGTTCGGAAAATTCCTTGGTGATTGTCCCAGCCACCCAAGTCTACTTCAGCGAACGGCACCCCTGCCTCCACGAGTCGGCGAGCCAGCAAACATCCTTGGCCAAATCCGTTTTTGCCATAACGTTCTTTGGCTTCCTCAGGTTCCTTTTCAACATCAAACGCTTTCATTTGAACGCTGGTCAATAGATCAAACGTCTTTCCCAACACCTTGCGATGGTCCTCCAGAACGCTTCCTCGCTTCTGTGCAATGAAAGAATTCTCAATCGTCTCCAGCGCGATTCGTCGTTGAGTCAGTCGATCGTTTTCTAGCTTCATCTCCATGTTTCGAATGCGACCGGTGCTCGAAACACTAAAGGGTGCCCATGACATCCCCAGGAAACCAGGCCCTTCGCTAGCCCCTCCAATCGATACGAACGGAGGAATTTCCAACTCGGGACGCTGTGAAGCCAATTCGTGCGCCATTACAGCCCCGTAGCTCGGGTAATCGACGTTTGCATCCGGGACATAGCCTGTATGCATATAGTATCGACCTCGATTGTGATCGGCCTCGCGGGTACTCATCGAACGAACAATACTCATGTGGTGCATTTGCTTTGCCATCAGTGGCATATGTTCGCAAATCTGAAGATCACCGCTCGTCGAAATTGCCTTGAAAGGACCACCATTATCTGTGCCTGGTTTCAAGTCCCAAATATCCATACTCGACGGACCACCACCCATCCACAACAAGATACAGGACTTATGATTCTTCTTAAGCGTTTCCGCATGAACTCTCAGCGAATGCCCCAATGACAACGATGAGCCAAGCAGTGCACTTGCACCGGCCATATGACTCAAAAAGTGCCGTCTGTCCATTCCTACAGGAGGTGCAAATCGAGACCACATCTTTATTTCCCCTTTTAACTACCGTTAAAACTAAACCAACTTAAATATCCTAGGTTGCTAGCCCGGATTATTCATTAGCCGTAGGGCGCTAGCCCACGGTTGTCATTGCGACCATAACCGTGGGCTAGCGCCCTTCGGCTGATCAATAACCCCCCCCGTGAATAATCCGGGCTAGCAATTCTTCAATGATTGAAAATGAACTCGTTGCTGTTCAAAATCGCCCACCACATATCTTGCAACATTCCACCCACATCATTTTTCCTCGCCGCCAAGAGTTGCTGAGCGACGTTTACTTCTTCTGGCCTAGGCTTACGCCCCAGACCAGCGATATACAGGTATTGAATTTTGTCTGACACAGAACCCTTGTTCTGTACCATTCCGTGCAACCAGCTACCCGCTTCGGTTGAAATGGCCTCTCGAATAAGATCGCCATTGAACAGCATGAGGCTTTGCGGAATCGAGCCATTGAAAGTAGTCGTCTCATCCCCTTCGTCTGTTCCAAATGCAACAACGAACTGTCGCATCCAGTCCTCACGTTTTTTCTGCTGCTCCTCCAAGCTCCCTTTCCTGTTCGCGTGTGTCGCAACTGCAAGCGATTGAAATAGTTGCTCTGCATTCATTTGCCGCGTGTAAAAGTGAGAGAACTTCGGAGATTCGCCAAGCGATGGTTCGTCCGAAACATTGTCCTTAGTAATTTTCGATGAGAGCAGGTAAGGCTGCGACATCGTAATCCAAACAATCAATTGCTTAAGATCATAGCTTGCAGCACGAAAATCAGAAGATATCTCTTCGAACAGCTCCGGTTGTGAAGTTGGGTTGTGAGGGCCAAGATCGTCAATCGGTTTAGTAAAGCCATAGCCAAGAAAATGTGCCCACATGCGATTGACGATAGCCTTGTCCAAAAACGGACTCTCCATCATGAGTTTACCCAACTCGTCGCGTCGGTTGACTTGGCTAACGTATCCGCTCTTGCCGATTTCGGTTCCATCCACGAACGCCGGGTAAGCGACTTTAGTCAAACCATTTCGTAGTTGATAGTAAATTTCCGCTTGCTCAGGCCGGCGACCTTCACCCGAGAAGTCTTGGTTGACCACCTCAGCATGATCAACGTCTCGGGTTGTCGATCCGGCTACATACCTTCGCAGCGCCCGCGACTGACGGAAGAATGCGTTGAACTCCCAAAATTTTTGCTGCTTCCACTGATTGAATGGGTGATTGTGGCACTGTGTGCATTGAACCTGCAGACCTAAAAAAATGCGAGAAACAGCCGCAGTTGCCTGCGTTCCGTTTTCTTCATTGACCTTCATCGCAAGGAAATTCGTAGCACCGTTGAAGCCCTCTGTCCCTGGCTTGGTCGTTCCTGTCGCCGTAACCAATTCAATCACCATCTCGTTGTACGGCTTGTTGAGGGCAAAGCAATCTCGCAAATACTTCTGCATGCCCGATCGGTTGGTCAAACTCCGATTCTCCATGCCGCCGTTGCGGCCAATTAAGATGTTCGTCCAAACCGAAGACCAGTGATTTGCATATTCCTCAGTGTATCGATCCTCGCGGAGAAGCCGATTGACTAGAGCGAGCTTTTTGTCTGAAGACTTGTCTTTGGCGAACTCAGCGAACTCGTCGTAGCTCGGAATACGACCAATCACATCGAGAAAGACCCGGCGACACCATTTCACGTCATCTTCGAGCGGGGACGGTTTGATATGGTTGTCCGCCCAAGAAGCAACCATCGAAGCGTCGATTTTGCCAACTTGTACAGGCAACTTGGCACGTTTCGAATCCTTCCTAACGGTTACCTTTCCAGGCTCGTCATCGGCAGCTTGCACCCATGAATTGGGAGCTGCTACGAGTAGCAATGAAACCGTTACCATCGCGAAAACCCGAACGGATAGAAAAGTGATGGCAGTAGCCAGTAAGCTGCCTTTTCGAATAATCCGTGCCATATTCGCGTACTCGGTGTGTGTTGAGTTTGGGAATCCCCAGCAATCCTACAGTGGAAGCGTGAACCGAATCTATATTGTACTCAAAAGCTTACATTTCCCGCAGAAACCTTTTGTTCCATTTCGCGATCCAAATACAGCAACTGACTCTTGCTGGCGTGCTGTTTTCCCGTATTTCGGCAATTTGGAAACCTTCGGCAAGTGGATTTCGGCCCTTGTTTTTCGCGATTCTTTGACAATGCTATGAACATCATTACCGAACACGAATCTCTAACCCACTAGCTCACCCGCAATCCATTCGCGGACCAGGACGCTAAAACTGACTGAGTTTCCTGCGAATTCTGCAACTAACAACGACTTTTCTTCCGATCGACTTACAAACCAAACCATAAAGGTATAGACAGTTGTCCGTTCGCTCCCATTTCGTTCGACTCACATTTCTAATGGGTTGTATAGCCTGTTGCAGTTGTACGCCAAACTCAAAGTTGCACGAGCCTCTGTCCACGAGTCTCGATCGCG
>JAYVBW010000257.1:0-6788 GCA_043750255.1 Pirellula sp. | reverse complement strand
ATGATACTATCCGGAACTTTTGCGGACAGGAATTTCGGCTCTTCATTGTCTTCCTTTGCTCGGTCATCGTCCGAACTTCCAAAGGGAGCCTCGTCCGTCAAGGTCAGAACGAGTCGAACTGGCGTGTACTTTGGCGGAATACGATCAGTAAACGCCTCGAAAATTAGGTTGGCATTGGATTGTTCACTGCGAACGGAAACGTCCATGGTAGAAGTCATGAAATTGGAGACAGATATCAGCTCGCCACTGTCCCCAAGATAGTGCTCTTTACCATCCTCGTCCTTGTGAATTTTACTACCTGCAAAGACCCAATCCCAGTGCATGGACTTCTTGGTTCCGGACCTGCGAATCCAGTTCTGAGCAAGTGTTCCGTTGGTTTTTCCGTCGGCATTTATCCAGAGAACATAAACTCGAACGGTTGTTCCGTGAGCGGGTTTAAAAGGTTCGAACGTCGCCGTGCTACCTGGTCTCGCGTTGATTGCAAGCAGTCCTGCGTGGACCAGTTGCGCTCTTGCGAAAACAGCTACAATGGCTTCGTGCTCTTTCGTTCCTGCCGGGCAAGCGAACAGTTCTAACGGAACTTCGCGTTGTACAACATAACCATCTAAGACAACTACTTGTTCGTCTCGATTGATCCAGATTCGATTTTCGCGATGCAACGACTTGCAGTCTTTCGGTTCTTCGAAACGATCCACAACCAGCTTTTGTAGTTCGGCCGAGCTTTTCCACTCATCGTTTGCTGAACATCGCAATAAGTTGGCCCCGTTCATTGCAAATGCAAACGCGATGAATGTTCCACAACTAAGTGTTAACCCGCATTTTTTTGGGGACATGTGTCTTCGAGTCATTGGTGGGCGACCATTTCAAGAGGACTAATTTTCGAGGAAGTCGACAGGCAAAAGTCCATACACAAAATGCGAATATTTTTTATTCCCGAAGTGTTCTCAAGAAACATGCTCGGAACGCTTGCATCTTGAAATTCTGGAACAACAATTGGCGTTCAATCCCGGAATGCACGTTGCACGAGCTTCGTCGCATTTCGAAGGATAAATCTTACCATTATTCGCTAACGTCGACGAGAGACCTATGGACTGGGTAAAGCCCAAGCATCGCGCCAAGCAAATGAATCAATCGGAGACATCGGATGCAGAGGTTTCTGCAAGTGCATGGCTCAAGCAGCTTTGCGAGGAAAATGTCGCCATCCTGCAGGCTTCGTTGCCGATTCATGAACCGCAGGGGAAAATTAAGCCAGCCAAAGTAGGCGTTCCTGAATACCTCCGTGCGATGATGTGGGGTACCGGCGTATGGGAGGTTGAGAGCAATAGCCGCCAAGAGTATCTCAATGACCTGGTCGAGTTGTTTGGTGGCTCCGCTTCGGTTGAAAACCCGAAAAAAGGCTCTCGATCCAAAGGGAACGGCAAGTCGAAACCAACGAATGTTACTGAACGTGAAGCGAATGCGTTGCAAGCCGCAAACGTCACGAAAATCGGCAAGTGGATTTCGCAACAATTGCCGAAGGCAAGTTACGATCCTTACGTAGCATTGGCTTGCGCTGGCTGGATCCATGCTCTGCCGGAAGTAGGTCGAAGTATTTCTCCGGCCCTTTGGTTAGAAGTGTTGCAATGCGCGTTGACGCAGGTTGACCGAGCTTGGGAAAGTGGCCCTGTCGATGGATTGTTTCCCTGGATCGTTTGGTCTTGTGAAGTCCCGCTAGCGCTGGCAAAGCAACTTTCTCATCTAGGCGGTAAAGACCGCATCGTTAGTGAGACGCTCAATCGTATCGCTTTGTTACTCGAGGAATCAACAGACGATCCACAAAGTTTTCTCTCGCGAGGCGGACAGGATCTTCGCGCGTTGCTGGCATGCATGATACGCTGCCGATGGTCTGCAAACGCGGTGGGAGCTCGTAAATGGTATCCACCCCAACGCAAAGCACTCTCCAAACTAGCGATTGCAAGTCTTGCATTGAGTGATGCAGAGGGACGGCAATTGCTATTTGATCGTGACGACACTTCGCTCGACGAAGAATTTTGGGTGAATCTGAATCAACTTGCTGGAAAGAACAAGAAGTTGCATTTAGCGACTGCCTGCGCGCTACCTGATAGTGTCGGCAAAGCAATCGGTAAGAAACCATCGAAGCTCCGCAAGGACGTAACTTTGGACGTGTCGATGCCCAATCATAGTCACCACTGGCAAAAAAACTCAATCGCAACCATGCGGCGTTCGTGGCGGGACCGTGGCTGCCGCGTTGCCGTCGACTACTCTACCGATGTAATTTGGCTTGATGTGATTGGCAACGATGGCCAACGCATAATTAGCGGTGACTGGGATGTCGAGATTCTTCGAAATCAAGAACCACTTCAAACAGATGTTTCATGGCAAGAGGTCTGCTGGTTTACCGACGACGATGTGGACTATCTCGAACTGGAGTGTGAAGTTGAGGGGGTGTGCAAAATCCAGCGGCAGGTGATGCTGATGAGAGAAGAAGGAGTTGTTTATTTCGCCGACGCCTTGATCGCTCAAAGTCCGGAGAAGTGGTCCGTGAAATCAACTTGGACTGTGTCAGATGATATCCAACTTCGATCTGAACCGAAAACGACCGAAGGCAAACTGGTCCATGCTGGAAACGTAAATCAAACTGCAGCGCTACTTTTACCTGTCGCTATGCCAGAATGGCGCAGGTCGCCGAACCACAGTAAAATGGCGTGCAATGGAACCATCCTTTCCTTGCAGTGCGAAACTTACGCAAAGAATTTGTACAACCCGTTGGTTATGTCGCTCCGAGGTATCGAGTCGACGCCTGCGTTCACTTGGCGTCAACTGACCATTGCCGAGGAGCTGGAAATTCAACCACGAGAAATCGCGGAGGCCTTTCGTGTCCAAGTGAATCGCGATCAATGGGTCTTTTACCGCTCACTCACGCCCTGCGCAAGACGCACAGTCATGGGATTGCATCTCAATACCGAATTTTATGCCGGACGATTCTCAAGTGAGGACGGAGTCTTTGAGCCCGTCGTTGAAGTCAATCCGGAATAACATAGTTACAATAATGAGAGTCGCAATCGACAAACGACGAACTGCACTGCGCAGCGCACATGGCCTTTTTTAGCATCACATCACAATGAAATCACAACTTGGTTACTTGCTTTGCATTTTGTTCCTATTGGCAGTGAAATCCTTTGCCGCCGAAACCGTGTCGCCAAACATCCTTTTTATTTTTTCGGACGACCATGCTCAGCATGCGATTTCCGCTTATGGTTCGAAGGTGAACAAGACGCCGCATATCGATCGACTTGCTATAGAGGGCGCACGATTCACGAATTCGTTCGTCACCAACTCCATCTGTACGCCAAGTCGCGCTACTTTGCTGACTGGGCAGTATTCGCACCTCAACGGCGTGCCGGTTTTCAATCGCTTTGACGGCTCTCGCGACACGGTAGTCAAACATCTGCAATCAGGCGGCTATCACACGGGCGTGATCGGCAAGTGGCACCTCGGTTCTGACCCAACGGGTTTTGACCGCTGGATCGTTTTGCCTGGTCAAGGTGCATATTGGAATCCTACGTTTCTCGTCTCGGGTCACAAACTCACGATCGAAGGACACTGCACGGACATCACGACTGATCTTGGCATCGAATTTCTAAAAACTCGGCCTCAGGGAAAACCTTTCTTCCTGATGCTGCACCAAAAAGCCCCTCATCGCGCCTGGGAGCCAGACGAGCGGAATAAAGCTCGCTTTAGAGATCAAGTCATTCCAGAACCCGACACGCTTTGGGACGATTACGCGACGCGCCCCACAGCCCTGCCGATCAATGAACAAACCGTCGCCCGCGATCTCACTCGCCGCGATCTCAAACTCGTTCCAACGGATGACCTTAAAGGCCCTGCGCTCAATCAATGGTTCAACACCAAACCGATGGAATTGTCGTTCGATGGCAAGACTCTCACTGGCCGGGAGCTCGTAAAGTGGAAATATCAGCGGTATATGCAAGACTACCTCGCCTGCGTGCAGGGAGTCGATGACGGCGTTGGCAAAATACTCGATTATCTTGACCAGACCAACTTGGCAAAGAATACAATCGTGATCTACTCTGCTGACAACGGCTGGTATCTCGGTGACCTGGGGCTCTATGACAAACGATTCATGTACGAGCCCGGCCTGAATGTTCCGTTGCTCGCGCGTGGCCCTGGTATCAAAGCAGCAAGCGTTCCGAAGCAGTTCGTTTCCAACATCGACCTCGCACCGACCTTTCTTGACCTAGCTGGACTGGCAATTCCAAGTTCAATGCAGGGACGTTCGCTCGCACCGTTGCTGCGTGGCGAATCCCCTGCGGATTGGCGCACGAGTATCTACTATCGCTACTATCATGATCCTGGCCATCACAACACGGTCGCCCACCTCGGTGTTCGCACTGCGACGCACAAGCTAATTCACTTTTGGAAACAAGATGCATATGAGATGTTCGATCTCACCAAGGACCCTACGGAGCAGAATAATTTGCTGCATAAGAAGGAAAGCCAACAGAAGCCGGAGATCGCGGCAAAATTTGCGGAGTTGAAAGCAGAGATCGCGAGATTGCAAAAGCAGTACAACGACGATGGGCAATTTGCAGATCCCGCAACCTGGCCTAAAACCAGCGCCGATGGCCCCTTCGACGACAAACAATTGATTGGAACCAAAACCATCTCCGAAGCCATCGCCGCTACCCAAACGGTTAGTTCAGGAACTACCAAATGAAATACGTTACTTTTTGAGCAATGCCACGTCCTGCAGAACTCGACCTTGCTTTTGCGCCAAACGCAAAACAAAAGGCGAACTTAAAGAAAAACAAATGGTGCTTAACTTGCTGGGGTGATTTGCAACGTATGCTTCACTGGCACGAGCAACTTTTGAACGACTGCGTCGAGTTGCTGTTGGCTTGCCAAGAAGCTCTTTCGGAAAACAGTCATTGCTTTTTTAAGATCTTCGTCGACTACGACCTCCTTCGGAAAGGATCGGAAATCGGTAATAATCGTTTTGATCATGTACGTCTCGAAATTCTGCTTGCTCGCAATCGCGTCGAGAAGCTTTTGAAATGCGCCATCGAACGGGGTCTCCGAGAATTCCGCCGCTAAATTGACACCCGTCGCAAGCTGCTCGCGTGTGAATTGCATTGATGAATTGCCCCATTTTACTGTGGCATGTGTCGCATCGAGCCCCTTCACTTTCAATACGAATCGATTCAGGTCGGCATTAAACGAAGTGAATGGCAAAATGCTGCGAGTACTGCCCGACGACTTCTCATCCCCTTGAAAGCAAAAAGGCCAGCGAGTGCTTTCGAGTTCAACCGTGCCAGCGGATCCGCTAAGTACTTTGTGACCGCTGGTTGCCGAGTTGGATCCTTTCAAATCGACCTTGACTTCTCCAATTTTTCCATCCATTCCCAGCCCCTTCAAAAAAGCATAGGCCATAAGAAGTTGCCCGTTGTTCCCTGGATGGAATCCATCGCGCCCACAAACATCGTATTCTTTTCCGAGAGTCGCTTGGGCCTTGGTCATAGCGTCGAACATGACTGTGTGGACATCCGCAAACAACTGCCGCTTTTCGTTTGCAAGGCTTCGGTCGATATCGCGCAAGTGAGTCAAGTTATCATTGTACGCGATGTGCGATGGTTTGTCTCCCATCATTTGGCCTGGTCGAAAGAATAGACTATCGACTGCACCTGGCGAACCCACCACAACCGATTTGACACCCAAATTGTCCATCTTTTCGAGGATCTTTCGCATATTGCTTTCGTACCGCCTACCAATCTCTTCGTTGTAGGGCTGGTAAGAGCCGTCGTTCATTCCATAGCAAAGTGTCGCCACGCTTGGACTGAATACACTTAAGTCGTTATCCATACGAGCCGCAAACCCGCCGGATTGCTCACCGCTCCAACCGAATTGAAAAACATGTACATCTGGAACACCAGAACAGGCTAACAAGTAGGCCTCCATGTATTTGCTGTATAGCTTCTGTTCCGTAATAGAGTCGCCGATGATGGCAACGCGTGCGCCCGGAACAATTGCGGCAACTGGTCTGGCCGCTTCTTGAGCGTACGCTTCGACCTGGGCCACAAACAGCGACAGTGCAACGAAAAATAAAGTAAACGAGCGAAGCATTCGGTTGATTCTCCATAGAGGGGATCGAGTTTGGGAAGCCGCCCTATTCTAATAGTTGATACAATTCGTGGCTCCCCCTTTTTTGCGATTTGCGAGTCACTAATGCGTAAACTAGAGTTCCGACCGTACTATTTCGCGTTTTGCCTAATTGGATTTTCGACAGCCGCATGTGCTGACGAAAAGGCGCCTATTGCACATTCCTTTTTAGTCATGGGGGCGAAGACCGCAATTATCAACGAAGACGGTTCAACGGCTTGGGAGCATGCCGGGCGCTCACGCGATGGCTTTGTGTTGCCAAACGGCAATGTGCTTTTGGCGTACAGTGATCGAGTCCTGGAAATAACTCGCGAAAAGCAAATTGTCTTTTCGTACGAGCGAAGCAATGAGAATCGTGAGATCGGTACAACACAACGTCTATACAACGGAAACACGCTCGTAACCGAATTGGGAAATCGCCCTCGACTGCTGGAAGTCAACGCAAAGGGGGAAATTGTCGTTGATGTACCGCTTCAACCAGAAACAGATAATGCGCATATGCAAACTCGCATGGCAAGGCAACTTCGAAACGGAAACTTCCTCGTTCCACACTTGCTCGCATTTGCAATCAAGGAGTATTCGCCAGACGGTAAGGTCGTTCAAGTATTCAA
>JAYVBW010000256.1:0-2276 GCA_043750255.1 Pirellula sp. | reverse complement strand
GAATGGACCGTTAACTGGCGAGAATTATTCGAATTGGGTTGATTCGTTGCGTGATGTCGAGGAGTTGGTTAGTGATCCTGAGATGAAGGCGGATGCGGCAAGGATTCGCGGGGCAGCCCGCGAAATGCGTGTTGACTACAAGCGACATTCCAAGGAGCCGCAATGGCCATTGGTTCGCAAACTGATTGCGGAGCCAATTGGACAGTTGCGAGAAAGGGTCCAGGAAGAACTGCTGCGTAAATCCTCCGAACGCAATGCGATCGTACCCGTTGACCACGATCCGGTTCCAAGTAAATATCAACAACAGCAGGATCGCTATTATGAAAACCTTGGGGGCGCTAAGAATCGATGAAAAAGGGATCGCAAAACTCGAACCTATTTGATTATTTGGGATTTCAAGATATCGTTTTCAGAAACCCAGAGTGGTTCTATGCTGTTGTGTTGGTGGCCTCGCTCTTGGCTGTCTTTGCCATGTGGTCGTATCGACGAAGTGCGATGCCACTCAAGTGGAAATGCCTAGCTGTTGCGCTGCGGATCATTGGTATCGCGTTGTTGCTAATTTGTTTACTTGAACCGTTAGGGTCATTGCGACGTCCAAAATCGCAGGCAAACGTTTTTGCCGTTTTGATGGACAACAGTCAAAGTATGGGAATCCTAATGCAAGAGGCGGCGAAAGGCGGTCGACTTGATCTTGAGCCAAGTCTGAGCGATGAAGCTGACTGGCAAAGACAGTTAGCTGACGAATTCCGAATGCGTCGTTACGTTTTCGCTTCGGCGCTGGAACCTGTCGATACCTTCGTCGGACGGAGTTCAGCCGGAAACGAGTCTGCACTGTTTCATTCGTTACAATCACTGAGTGATCGATATCAAGGCCAGCCCCTCGCTGGAGTCTTGCTTTTTTCTGATGGAAATGCAACCGATCGCAAGCCTGATGAAGAACTCTCCAAACTTGGTTTTCCAATTTATCCGGTGCGCATCGGAACCTCTATCAATCATCGTGACGTCATCATTTTGTCGACCACGACTCGCCAATCCGATTTTGAAACTGCACCGGTCACCCTTCATGCAAACGTGACACACAAGGGGTTTCAGGGTGAAGCTGTAATCGTCGATCTGCTGGACGGAGGCAGCAAGATCGTTCAATCACAATCGATCAAGATGAAAAACGATGGCGAGCCTGTGCCTGTTGAATTTCGGTTTCGACCCGAAAAGTCAGGTGTGCAGGGTTTTCAAGTTGTTGTGCGCCGCGAACTCGCAATGAGCTCCCCGGGTGAGTCGAATAGGAATGACCGAAACGTGGAGGTGACTTTGGGAAACAACCGACGCTTTCAAGTTGTCGATCGAGGACGCGGTCCGTTTCGAATTCTTTATCTGGCCGGTCGCCCTAATTGGGAGTATAAATTCCTCAAGAGAGCGCTAGATGAGGATGACGAAATTCGACTGACATCGCTTATCCGTATCGCTCGAAAGGAGCCTAAGTTTAGCTTTCGCGACTCGAGAGTCGATTCATCGAACCCACTGTTCTCTGGTTTTGAAGGCATCTTAGACGAAGAGAAGGCTAAGTTCGATGAACCGGTTTTTGCAAGGCTTGGTTTGACAGAGGCAAACCAATTGCAGAAAGGGTTTCCGAGAGATGCCGACGAACTGTTTGAGTATAGCGCCGTCATCATTGATGATCTTGAGCATGAATTTTTGACACAGGATCAACAGTCGCTGCTGAGGCAGTTTGTAGCGATTCGAGGCGGCGGACTTTTGGTACTTGGTGGTCAGGAATCCATGCGTGGCCGAGGGTTCGCCGATTCGGTTTTGAGTCAATTGCTGCCTATTTACTGCGAAGAAGGCTCAACAAAGTCCACCCACGATTCCTTTGTCGGTGAGCCGCATTCGACGATACGGTATCAGTTAAGTCGCGAAGGCTGGTTGCAACCCTTTTTGCGGTTGGCGGACAATGAACTTGCCGAACGCGAACGATTGGATCGAATGCCTTCATTCCAGGTGCTCAATCGGATGAGCAAAGTAAAACCCGGCGCATCTGTCCTGGCGGATGCAACCATCGACGGAAAAGAGACAGTGCCCGTATTCATTTCACAGCGATTTGGAAAAGGGCGGACCGCCACCTTCATGATTGGCGATATGTGGCGATGGGCGTTGCATCATGAGGGTTCTGGTGCGTCGCCGCTCTTTCAAGCATGGCGTCAAATGATACGCTGGATGATTGCTGACGTTCCGAAATCGATTCAAATGCAATTGGGCGAGTCCCGCGGAAGCAGTAAAGT